>CANNDP010000112.1 GCA_947503395.1 Actinomycetota bacterium | reverse complement strand
TACTCACTTGGAATTGTTCTCTTTGAAATTCTCACTGGCCAGAAGCCCTATCAAGGAGAGGATCCAGTTCAGGTTGCAATCAAGCATGTAAACGAACGAGTGCCTGCTCCTTCAACGCTAAAACCCGGACTCTCAATAGAAATTGATCAGCTAGTCCTATCCGCTACTGACATAGATCCTGATAAACGTCCAAGGGATGCAGTAGTAATGCTTGAGAAACTGCGCGAACTCTCTGAAAAGTTAGATCCGCGCAAAAGGCAATTAAGTCTTGAGCTTGACCTGCCACCACTTGCTATAAAGGAAGTAGGAAAAAGAGATGGCGCAAAGCGCCTTCGTAGAGATAAAGATCGTGAAGTGGAAATTCCCAAAAACCAGGAGGCTGCCGTGAAAAAAGAGAAGAGTTCTTCAATTGCTAAGAAGGCGCTCTCTAAACGAGTTAAACGAAATCGTCAGATAGCAGCACTAATCGCAATCGCTCTTGGAATTGGCATTTGGTATGTAATCGTAGGTCCTGGTTCAAAGGTAATTGTTCCATCTCTTGCAGGCCTTACTGTTAAGGAAGCAACTAGTGAGCTGGCAGACCTTGGCCTTGATCTAAAGGTAGAGCGAGAAGAATTTAGTGAAGATATCCCAGAAAATAGAGTCATTAAATCAAGTCCGGCTGGCGGCGGGCGCATTTCACCAGATGGAACAGTTGAGGTGACAATTTCAAAGGGTAAGGAGCGTTACATAGTTCCAACTCTCCAAGGACTCAAAATTGAAATTGCTGAAGGACTAATCAGTGATAATAACTTAGTCGTCGGTGAGATTATTGAAGAATTTTCAAGTGAATTTCCTAAAGGCTTTATTATGCGAAGTAGCCCTGCAGCAGGTGAACGTATAAAGCGTGATAGCCAAGTAACTCTCTATCTTTCAAAAGGAGTAGAGCAAGTTGGAATTTCCAGCTATCAAGGAAAGAGCGGCGAACAAGCTCTTAATGAATTAACTGAAGCTGGCTTTGAGGTTGAAACTAAGTATGTCTTTAATGAAGATCTGCCAATTGGAGCAGTTGTTAGTCAGATTCCAAGCGGTGGAGATATCGATAAAGGAAGCGTAATAACTTTAACTGTATCCAAGGGATCTCAATTTGTTTTTATTCCCAATGTCTTCTCCCTAAGCGAAGCAAAAGCAATAGATACCCTTAAAGATCTTGACTTAAAGGTGGTTGTCAAGAAAGTCGGCAATAAAAAGACGAAAGTTGTCACCAATATCTCACCAAAAGTGGGAGATAAAGTAAAACGTGGCTCAACGGTCACAATCACTGTAGGGTGATTTAGTGCCGAAAGCAGCGAACAAACCAAGAATTGGTGCTCATGTGCCAACTTCTGGTGGAATGGCAAAGCGAGCTATTGAATATGCCAAAACAATAAAGGCAGAGGCAATTCAGGTATTTGCATCAAACCCAAGAGGTTGGGCCATGCCTGAGACAAATAGTGATGCTGATCAAGCGTTCATTCAAAAGGCAAGTGAACTAGATATTGAAACTTATATTCACGCGCCATTTCTAATTAATTTAGGATCTCCGACCGAAGGCACCTATAAGAACTCTCTTGCATCCACAAAATACTCCCTCAAGCGAGGACGGGAGATAAAGGCTAGAGGTGTAGTAATTCACACAGGTTCTGCAGTTGATGAAGGAAATATCAAGAAGGCATGGAAGCAGATCCACGAAGGCATGATGCCAATACTTAGCGAGCTAGATGATCAAGATCCTTGGCTTCTGCTTGAACCAACCGCTGGTCAAGGTCAATCTCTAGTTAAACGGTTAGAGGATTTAAATAATTATTTCGAAGCCCTTGAGTGGCATCCTAAAGTGGGAGTGTGTCTAGATACCTGCCATGTCTTTGCAGCAGGACATGACATAAAGAGCAAAGGTGGGATGAGCGCAACTATTGATTTGTTGGTGGAGGTTGCAGGCTCTGAGCGAATTCAACTAATTCATGCCAATGACTCTATGGATGTGCTTGGCTCACTTAAAGATCGACATCAAAATCTTGGAGATGGAGAGATTGGCACGAAGCCATTTGCAGAACTTCTGGCTCACCCCGCTATTGTTAATGCTCCACTGATTCTAGAGACCCCTGGTGAAGAACCCGAGCATGGAAGAGAAGTAGCGATGTTAATGAAGATGAGAGATAAATAATGCAACTTAAATTGGCTCCCTGGGCTCTTATTGCAGTAGCTGCAATGTGGGGTATTTCCTTTGTATGGATGAAGGACATTTTGGATCAGCAGGATGTCTATAGCTTCCTGACTTCGAGATTTATCTTTGCAGCTCTGGCAATGATAATTATCAAGCCTAAAGTATTAAAGCTCTTTACTAAAGAGCTAGTTAGTAAAGGTTTCATAATTGGCTTGGCTCTGGGCTCTGGTTATATTTTTCAGACTCTAGGTCTTGATCGCACCACTCCTGCTATAACTGGATTTATCACTGGCCTTTATGTTGTGATCACCCCTTTAATTGCAGCATTATTACTAAAAGAGCGAGTAACTCTGACAATGTGGGGCTTCATTCTTTTGGCGGTAGTTGGTCTTGCAGTTCTCTCTGTTCAAGGGTGGAGCGTAGGTTTTGGAGAGTTTCTAGTATTCATCTCGGCAATTTTATTTGCAGCTCATATCATCATGCTTGGTGCCTGGAGCAAGAACTTTGATGCCTACGCGCTAACGGTCATGCAGTTAATTGGCTGCGCCTTTCTATCGGCAATACCTGCTGGAATAAATGGATTCAACCCTCCCCCTGATACTCAAGTTTGGGCAGTCGTTATCTTCACAGCTGTATTTGCCACAGCGATTGCCTTTGTAATTCAAACTTGGTCTCAAGCTCGCATTTCAACTACTAAGGTTGCAGTGATACTAACCATGGAAGTGGTTTTTGCAGCTCTATTTTCTTTCGCTTATGGAATGGAGCCCTTTACTCTTCGTCTAGCAATCGGTGGAACCTTGGTGCTAATTGCCATGCTTGCCATCGTTCAACCTCGCTTTTCATCGCCCAGGGCTAGCTGAAAGACTTAGCTCATGGCAGATAGCACAGAACTCATAGATTTAAGATCTGACACTGTAACTAAACCTTCATTACAGATGCGCTCTGCAATGGCTAG
>CANNDP010000111.1 GCA_947503395.1 Actinomycetota bacterium | reverse complement strand
ATGGACCTGCCTTATTTAGGCTCCAGGATCGAAAAGGTAGCGACTATCTACTAGGGCCAACCCATGAAGAGATGTTCACTCTGATGGTGAAGAGCGAATACTCCTCATATAAAGATCTTCCTCTTTCAATCTATCAAATACAAACCAAATATCGCGATGAAGCCCGCCCTAGAAGTGGAATTATTCGCGGGCGCGAATTTATTATGAAAGATTCTTATTCATTTGATTTAGATGATGCTGGCCTTGAAGTTTCATATCAGAAGCATCGGGCTGCCTACATTGAGACCTTTAATCGCCTAGGACTTAAATTTAATATCGTCTCTGCTGTCTCTGGCGCTATGGGTGGATCAAAATCTGAAGAGTTCTTAGCTCCATGCTCAACAGGAGAGGATACTTATGTGCTCTGCCCTAAATGTGGATATGCAGCAAATGTTGAAGCCATGGTTAGTAAGGTTAGTAAAACAGAGATAGCAAAAGCACCTGAGATGGAGCTACTTGATACCCCAGATACTCCAACTATTGAAAGCCTTGTTGCGGTTATGAATCAGAAGTATCAGGCAAATATAAGCGCATCGGATACTTTAAAGAACATCCTGCTTGTGGCAGATGGACAGGTAATTTCAATACTAATTCCAGGAGATCGCCAGGTTGATCTAAAGAGAGTTGAAGCAAATCTTGCTGGAGTTAAAGAACTTCGCTTGTTTGAGGATGCAGACTTTGCAAAAAATCCTGGTCTAGTTAAAGGATATGTTGGCCCGCAAGATGCTAAGAAATTAGGAATCAAGCTCTATGCAGATCCATCAGTTGTGGTTGGTTCACACTGGATAACTGGTGCTAATGCCAAGAATAAACATATGCGCTATGTCACCCATGGTCGCGACTTTAGCGTTGATGGATTTATTGAAGCAGTTGAGATTAACCAAGGCGATCCTTGTCCAAGCTGTGATAGCCCAATAATTATTGATCGCGCAATTGAAATTGGTCATATTTTCCAGTTGGGAAGAAAGTATGCCCAAGCACTTGATTTAACAGTTCTTGATAGCCAGGGAAAATCGCAGGTTGTCACTATGGGCTCATATGGCATTGGAGTTACTAGAGCTCTAGCGGCAATTGCTGAGCAGAGCCATGATGAAATCGGCATTATCTGGCCAGATGAGATTGCTCCAGCAAAAGTTCATATTGTGGCAACTGGCAGAGAAGACGAGCCATTTATTGAAGCAGAGAGAATTGGAAAAGAGTTAGAGGCAAAAGGTATTAGCGTGATGATTGATGATAGACGAGAGGCAAGCCCTGGAGTTAAATTCAAAGATGCAGAGCTAATTGGCAATCCTTATATCTTGATATTTGGTAAGAGTCTGGCTCAGGGTCAAGTTGAATTCCGTATTAGACGAAGTGGTGAGAAGTCAGAGATTGCACTTGGTGAGATCACATCTTACTTAGTTAAATTGCTAGGTTGATTTACTAGTTTCTCGTGGATATCTCAGTTGAAGTAATTCTATTTCTAATTCTTGCAGCAACCTTTGCAGGTCTTGTTGATTCACTGGCTGGCGGGGGAGGGCTAATTCAACTGCCAGCTCTTCTAGTTTCACTTCCTGACACCTCACCTTCAGTGATTCTTGGAACTAATAAAGTCCCTTCATTTCTTGGCACCTTAGGAGCTACTGCCTCATATTTAAGAAAGATTAAGCCAGATTTTAAGTTAGCTGCAGTGATGGGCCTTCCTGCATTTATTGGCTCAGCTATGGGCGCAAGTGTGGCAACTAAGATTCCAAGAGATGCGTTTAAGCCAATAATTTTATTTCTTCTAATTATTGTTGCAATTTACACCTATCTAAGAAAAGACTTGGGACAGGTAGCTTCTACAAAGTTTGCTGGAAGAAATCGCCTATTAATCGGCGCAGCTGTTGGAGCGGTAATTGGCTTTTATGATGGAATCTTCGGCCCTGGAACCGGATCTTTTCTAATGCTTGCACTAGTCGCAGCTCTTGGCTTTGCATTTCTTGAAGCATCAGTTACAGCAAAGCTTGTTAATCTTGCGACAAATCTTGGAGCGATTTTAGTTTTTGGCTTTAACTCTCAAATCATCTGGGCGCTGGGATTAACGATGGCGGCAGGAAATATCGCCGGAGGATTTATTGGAGCTAAAGTTGGCATAAGAGGCGGTTCAGTTTTGATTCGTCGGGCGTTTCTAGCCGTCACTACTGCGCTGATCATTCGCCTTATCTATGACACCTTCCTACGGGGCTGAGATCTGGGATAGACTTAGTCCCACAACTTAACAACAACTAAATAAGTAGGAAGAAATTAAAATGGCTTTAGTAGATAACTTAAATGAGCTTCTCGCTCCAGTAGTAAAAGCATCTGGGCTCTTACTTGAAGAGATTAAAGTGATTCCAGTTGGACGCTCTCGAATCATCTCAGTAATAGTTGATCACGAAGAGAGAAATCTAAATCTTGATGAGGTTGCTGCAAGTTCAAGAGCGATATCTGAAATTCTAGAAAACTATAGCCAGCTCGGTGATAATCCATTTACCCTTGAAGTCACATCCCCTGGAGTTGATCGCCCGCTAGTAAAGGCGCATCAATGGAAGAAAAATCTTGGCCGACTAATTTCCATCGTGAAAGTCGATGGAGAAAAGCTTATTGGCCGGCTTAAAAGCCTTGATTTAGATTCAGCCTTACTTGAGGTTAAAAGCGGAGAGGTAAGTATTTTATTTAGCGAAATTAAGCGAGCAACTGTTGAGATTGAATTTAATCGCAAAGATGGTGATAAGCGATGAATGTTGATATGAAAGTCTTAGAAGCCCTAACAATTGAACGTGATATTCCACTTGATCGCCTAATTACTGCAATTGAAATTGCAGTGAAGAGCGCTTATAACGAGATGGAAGGTGCAAAGCCCTTTGCTCACGCTAAATTAGATTTAGTCACCGGTGAGATAAAGATTCTTATTCCAGTATTTGGCCCAGATGGCGAAAAAGTAGATGAGATTAGCGATGAGCCTGAAGGCTTTAGTCGTATCGCATCATCTACTGCCCGCAAGATCATTAAAGAGAAGATGCGAGAATCAAAGGATCTAGAAATTGTTGGCGAATTTAGCGCAACTGTTGGCGATATTGTCTCTGGAGTAATTCAACAAGGACGAGATCAGAAAATGGTTTACATAGATCTTG
>CANNDP010000110.1 GCA_947503395.1 Actinomycetota bacterium | reverse complement strand
TGTAGTAGCCGGTATGGCCAACATTGCTCGTGCTTGAGAAACCAAGAGGAGAGTAAGCAACGGAAGCAAAGCTTGATCCCTTTGTCTCCATCGCACGAACTAGACCCTTGCGGGTTAAATTCTTTCCGGCAGCCCTTAGGGCTTGAACGGTCATTAGACCGATATTCATGCCCTGCAATACATAGTCATCAAATGCAACACCAGTGTTGTACTTGGTATTGATCTCTTGGAACTGCTTTACATACTCATCGCTAGTGTCATTTGGTGATGGATTACCAGCTGGTGTCTGCACGCCAGTTAGTAGGGCGAGTGGAACACCAAGGCCACGAAGTGTTAATGGATCCGCACCAACTGATCCAAGAATCCACTGTGGTCTATAGGCAAGTCCCGCAGCGCCGCCAAGGAGGGCACCGGTTGCTGAAGTGACGCCGAAGAACACAACTACTTGTGCCCCGCCATCTCTAAGAGTGGTTGCCCAGCGCGCACCGATACCTGGGGTTGCTTGTTCTCCTGAAGTGTAAGGAACTGAAACATCAAACTTTGTGCCAGCTGCCTTGAATGCACCCAGACCATCAATGCCGAATTCATCGTTTTGATAAACAATGCCGAGTTTCTTTCCAGCATGGTTCTCTTTGAGGAATTGGGCGATGATCTTTGCTTCCATAGCGTAGGAAGGAAGAATCATGAAAGAAGATGGGTAGCTCTTCTTGTTTGAAAATCCGCTAAAGCCAGTGTTTAGGAAAAGGCTTGGGACTCCGCGCTTAGCAAGGCCAACTGATTTGTGAACTGCGGTGAAGTTTGCGGTTCCAAGTGGACCAACTAGTGCGAAAACTTTATCTCGCAAAATTAATTCGTTTGTCTTAGCAATCGACAACTGGGCTGAGTACTCATCATTTTTCTGAACGAGAGTGACTTTTCGTCCATAGACGCCGCCATTGTCATTGACATATTTGAAGTAAGCATTGATTGAATTACCAATCTTGTTATAGCCTACCGATGCTGCTCCCGTTAGAGGCAGAGTGATTCCAAGTTTGATCTCACTTGCGCTAACGCCCGTCTCTGCGTTTGCTGGAAGCGCTGTTGCTAGGAGAGAGCCAGAGGCAATCACCGCAGCAGCGAGCCAGGTTCGCTTTATACGAGTCTTTCTGATCATTGTTTTCCTTCCATCGAGGGTTTGGCTAGGTGCTATTAATCTACTGGTTACCTAGCGGTAACCAATCAATGCGCAGGCTTCTTATGACGATGCTTACGCAGGTTCTCGCCAGGCCCATTTGGGGTAAATATCACTGAGAGAATCAGCAATACGCTCACAATTAGACCTGGTAGATAGTTGTTTAGTTTATCGGCGTCACCCAGCCTGTCGGCAAGGGCCACAGATATCTCAGGAATGACCACGAGAATGAAGGCTCCCAGGACAACCCCAGGAAGGCTTGAGATTCCGGCAAGAACTGCCCCGGTCACCAGGGCAAAGGAGAGGGCCAGGCCATATGCCCCAGGGGCGACCAGGCTAATTGTCATTGCCAGAACTGCCCCGGCAAGACCTGCAAGGCCAGAGCTAACTGTGAAGGCTAGAACCTTCATGCGAGCTGAATGAACCCCGCAGAGCTCTGCAGCTAGAGAATTCCCGCGAATTGCTCGCCAGGTGCGACCAAAGCGCGATGAGAGAATATTTGAAGTAATAAATAATGCAATCAATGCAAAAAGGCTAGCAATCCAAAAGAACCATTTATATTGCGTGAATTCATCACCAAATCTCTCTGGCGGGAAGCCAACATCAAATAGAAGTCCCGGCTCTCCCCCAAGGAAAGCAAATTGATTTGCAATCGATGGAAGGCCAACAGCCAGCGCAAGAGTTGTTCCTGCTAAATAAGGCCCAGATAATCTTGCAGCTGCGGCTCCAAGAAGCGCACCAAAGAGAGATGAAGTAAGTATTGCGATTAGGAATGCGAACCAAAATGGACTTCCTAAATTATTTAAAGTCAGAGCTGCGCCATAACCACCAACAGCCATCATCGCACCATTGCCTAGCGAGACTTGACCAGAATAACCAGTTAGCAGAACAATTGAAGCAAGTGCGATGGTATACATCGCCATCTGAGCTCCTTGATAAACACGTAGTTCATCAACGCGATCGCCAATGATCAGCAATGCCCAACCAATGAGAATAAAGATTGCTATTTTCTTACGCACGGCGGGCCTTGCCTTTCGCCATGATTCCATCTGGCTTAATCAACAGAACTAAAATCAGAACGCTAAATCCTCCAATGAAAACGAGAGAAGATCCGACATAATTCAAAATAAATGTAAGGCCAATTCCCAGAACTAAGGCACCAATAACTGAGCCCACCATACTTTCAAGACCGCCAATAACCGCTGCAATAAATCCAAAGACAAGTAATAGATCCAATGAATACGGGGAAAGGAAGTTGTTTGATGTAAATAGCATTCCAGCAACTCCACCAACTCCCCCTGCAATAGACCATCCAATCGTTCTGGTTTGTGCCGTCTTTATGCCAGCTAATTGAGCAATCTCAGGAGCATATGCAGAAGCCCTAAGAGCCAAGCCTAAGTTGGTGCGCTGGAAAATATAGGCAAGAGCAATAAGAATTATTGAAACTGTAGCAATAATTAAGACATCCAGATTTGAAAATGGAATTGTGCCACTTCCAACAGTAAATCCATCGGTTGAGGCTGGCGCATCAATTGATTTGTATTCTCCGCCCCAAGTTATTCCCACAATACTTCTGATTAGTCCAAGTAGTCCTAGGGTGGCGATAACAGGCGCCACAACGGCTGCAGGTCCAGAGGTTGCATGTTTAAAGAGCACGCGCATAAAGAAGTAATCAACGCCTGCCCCAACTAGCGCACCTGCTGCAATTGCAAAGACCAGACCTAGCCAGAAAATCTCAGATCTAGATGCAATCTCAAAACCAATATAGGTAGAGAGCATTGCCTGTCCTGCCTGAGCAAAGTTAACAACTCTTGTTGATCTCCAGACTAAGACAAGCGCTAGAGATAAAAGGGCATAGATTGATCCAGATGAAAATCCGATAAGAATAGTTTCGATTACTTTTTGCATCAGTACCCCAAGTAAGCAGCTCGTAGGGCGGGATCATCAATTAGCTCATTGGCTTTGCCGGAGGCAACCACTTCACCAAGATTAATAATGATTCCGATATCAGCAATCTCTAACGC
>CANNDP010000109.1 GCA_947503395.1 Actinomycetota bacterium | reverse complement strand
ATCGTTCTTGATTTCATCTTCGCGAGTGATATCTATCTCGGTTTCGACTTCATCTGAAGTTATTGCAGGAAGTATCTCGCTCACGCCGTTATTATGTCACCATGTTTGAAAAACTTGGACATCTAATAGCTAAGCGAAAAAAGCCAATACTTGCTCTCTTCTTGCTCTCAACGATATTTGCTGGGGTTGTTGGTTCTCAAGTTTTCTCTCGCTTTGATACCGGCGGATACATGGACCCCAATAGTGACTCAGCAAAGGTCTGGGAGTATCTAGATGAAACATTTGAGGTAAAGAGTCCAGCAGTTGTCTTGGTAGTTGATGGAAGAGATAAGTCTGTTGATGATCCAAGTGTGGTTGCAAGTGCAGAGAGAATTGAAGCTAGCCTTCGAATTGAGCCCAGCGCCGAAAGTGTTCTCTCTTATTGGTCTGCAGGTAGAGCTCCTTCGCTTAAGAGCAAAGATGGAAATTCTGCGTTTATTTTCGTCTACCTAAAGTCAACTGACTTTACTGAAATAGATAAACTCGGCGGCCTCTATCAAGAAAAATACGATGGAGCATTTGAAGGCATGGAAGTTTACGCATCTGGTGGCGCAGTCTTTGCGAATGCCATTAACGGCCGAATCCAAAATGATCTAAAAATCTCTGAGGCAGTATCTATTCCACTTACATTTCTTCTTCTCTTATTTGTATTTGGAGCTATGGCTGCATCTGCTATGCCTCTAATTGTTGGCATTACAGCCATTTTAGGAACACTGCTAGTTATGCTCTTATTGACACTTGTTACCGATGTCAGCATATTTGCCTTGAATTTAACTACCGGACTTGGCTTGGGCTTAGGAATTGATTACGCGCTATTAATCGTTAATAGATTCCGAGAAGAATTAGCTAAGGGTCTTGATAATGAAAGTGCGATAGTGAATACGCTTCGAACAGCTGGAAAGACGGTCTTTTACTCTGGAGTCACCGTTGTTCTAACTCTCTTATCACTTACATTCTTTCCACAGAATTTCTTAAAATCTATGGGTTATGCCGGCGCTGCAGTAGTAGCACTTGCCGTAGTTGGAGCGCTCATTCCTCTACCAGCAATTTTGGCCCTATTGGGAACAAAAATTAATAAGGGCGTAGTTCGCAAAGGTGGAATAGTTCAAAAAGAGGATGGAAGATGGTCAAAGGTTGCAAGATTTGTTATGAGAAGACCGATAGGTGTAATTACCGCTTCTTTAGCAGTGCTCTTCTTGATGATTGCTCCAATAGCAAATATTAAGTTCTCTCAAGTAGATAGTGGGGTTCTACCTAGAGGCGATCGGGCATATATTGCATCACAATTTATTGCTGATGAATTTCCAGGACAAGAGAGCAACCCCATTGAAATAGTCTTTCCAAATGGAGCTTCACAGACAAGTGAGATCAACGCATTTCTAAGCCAAGTTTCAGCAACTCAAGGAATCTCGCGAGTTGGCCAACTTGAGTTAGTTGGCGAGAGTGCGCGCGCGGTAGCAATTCATTCAATGCAACCAAGAACTAGTGAAGGTGAGGCTCTAATTAAGGAGCTTCGTAATCTGTCTGCACCTAATGGAACTTTGATAGGCGGCGCTGCAGCAGATTATGCAGATACGCAAAATGCAATCTCTAGCACTCTTCCTGCTGTTCTAGGTTGGATCATAATTACTGTGCTATTACTTCTCTTTGCATTTACTGGCTCAGTCCTTCTTCCAATTAAGGCCTTGATCTTAAATTTCATCTCACTTGCTGCAACCATGGGAGTTTTAACCTGGGTCTTTATCGATGGAAATCTAAAGTTTCTTGTGGGAGATTTCATTGAAACTGGATCGCTCGATACAAATACTATGGTCTTAATTGCAGTCGTTGCCTTTGGGCTATCTATGGATTATGAGGTCTTCTTACTCTCGCGAATCAAAGAAGAACATGATGCTGGTAATTCAAATGTTGATTCTGTTGCTATGGGTCTACAGAAATCTGCACGAATCATCACCGCAGCAGCCTTTATTCTGGCGGTTGTCTTTGCTGCCTTTGTTATTAGCGGAGTGACCTCAATAAAGATGATGGGATTTGGCGTTGCTTTCGCAATACTTCTTGATGCTACTTTGATTCGCGCATTTCTAGTGCCAGCTCTTATGAGACTCTTTGGTGACTGGAATTGGTGGGCTCCACGCTCGCTCAAGCGCTTCCAAATTAATCACTAAAGGATTCTGCGCAGGTAGAATTCCCAAGTGGATTTAATCGCAACCCTACAATGCGCTGATCAAAGAGGCATCGTTCATGCGATGACAAGCTCAGTCTTAGCTTGCCAAGGCAACATCATTGAAAATCAGCAGTTCACAGATTCAGTTACCAATAGCTTTGTTATGCGCACTCGCTTTGAAACTAGCTCCTCACTTGATACTGCTCGAAACGTCTTATTTGAAGGGCTCTCAAAATTCAATCCTGAGTTAACCATCAGAGATAACGCCTCACCCAAGCGGGCCTTAGTAATGGTTACTAAAGAGAGCCATTGCCTACGAGATCTGCTCTACCTACTAGAACTTGGCGAATTGCCGATTCAAATCCCTTTAGTTGTAGGCAATCATGAAGAGTTAAAGAGCCTAGTTGAATCTCATGGCATCAAATTTAGATATCTTCCAGTCTCTAGTGAAAATAAGGCAAGCTCCGAAACTCAACTTCTCTCACTTATTGACTCTGAGAAAATTGATTTTCTCGTTTTAGCTCGCTACATGCAGATACTCTCCCCAGATTTCTGCGACAAACTCTCTAATCAAATTATTAATATCCATCACTCTTTTCTTCCAGGATTTAAAGGGGCTAAGCCTTATCACCAAGCACATGCAAAAGGTGTAAAGATTATTGGAGCTACTGCTCACTTTGTCACCAAAGATTTAGATGAAGGTCCAATTATTGAGCAAGATGTAGCTCATGTTTCTCATGCATCAACCCCTGAAGAGTTGATTGCTATTGGCCGAGATATTGAACGTCGTGTTTTAGCAAGAGCTGTAAAACTTTATGCTGAAGATAGAATATTTATCGTTGGAAATAGAACAGTAATATTTAATTAAGTGTGTCCTTGGCCGGAGTTGAACCGGCGACCTACCGCTTAGGAGGCGGTTGCTCTATCCACTGAGCTACAAGGACTTAAGTGAAAATAATTTCACACTCTATTCACAGATAATTACTTTCGTAATAA
>CANNDP010000108.1 GCA_947503395.1 Actinomycetota bacterium | reverse complement strand
ATGCTTAGCAATATTCAAGAGGTTAGAGCGCGCGGAGCTAATGTAATTGCTATTGCAGATTCTTCGATTTCGCTAGATGTTAAGAATATTATTAGAATTCCAAGTTGTGATGAATTATTACAATCAATCCTTTCAATCGTTCCCTTGCAAGTCTTTGCCTATGAAATGGCTGTTGCCAGGGGAAATGATGTTGATCAGCCAAGAAATCTAGCTAAATCGGTGACAGTGGAATGAGTGGTCCAAGCAGCCTCTTTGATGATGTTGTAGATCAAAGAATTGAGATTCGTCGCCGGGAGATGAATATTGCCCTTACTTGGTGTGCGGTATTACTTCTTGGCTTTGCTTTAGTAACTCTTGATGTCATCAATAAGGGCCTGCTCTATAGATTTGATCAATTTGTAGCAGATCTAAGTCGTCCTAATCTCTCTGGATTTACTAACTTTTTAGTGCTTCGTATCGATGACTTAGGTCTTAGATGGATTACCGCGCTGATCTTGCTCATTACTGCAGGATTAATTAGTAGAAGGTTTAAGTCCTTTAGACCTTTAAATCTAGCTTTTCTATCTTTAGTATTTTTAAATATCTTTGTTGGTGCTTCTAAGATTTTCTTTGGAAGATGTAAAGCAAAAGAAGATTTTGATCTCTGTATGTTTAGCGATGGCATGGCATATCCCAGTGGCCATATTTCAAACGCCCTTGTAACTTGGGGGCTCTTTGCCTACATAATCTTTCGTTATACCCATAAAGCACCATTTGAGGGTTTAAAGCTTTATTGGTTGGTAGCAGTTATAACTATTGCAGTAGGTGCTGTTTCCCTTCTTCGCAATACCCACTGGTTTACAGATCTTCTTGGTGGAATGTTTTTAGGTGGAGCTATATTGGTTTTAGTAGTTGCCATTGATCGCTTTATTCCCTCGACCCGTCAGCCCTCATAGGCATATAGGAAAAAGTAGCGATTAACTATGGAGAATCGAGCAGAAGTACTTATAGATCTTGGAGCCATTAGAGAGAACATCAAATATTTAATGGCTAAAAGTGGTAAACCAGCGCTGGCCGTAGTGAAAGCAGATGGTTATGGCCACGGCCTACTTCCGGTAGCTAAGAGCGCGCTGAGCGCTGGTGCTAGCTGGCTAGGAGTTGCGCTACTTGAAGAAGCAAGAGCCTTAAGACAGGGCGGGATAAGCGCGCCAATTATTGCTTGGTTAACCCCGATCACAGATGATTTCGAATCTGCCATAAATGAGGATATAGATATTGCGATTCCATCTCTTGCTCACCTTGCAGCAGTTACTAGCGCTTCCAAATCTTTAGGAAAGTGCGCCAGGGTCCATTTAGAAGTTGATACTGGAATGTCTCGCGGCGGGGCGCTTGGTGAGTGGAGTGAATTGGTACGCAGCGCCAAGGCTTATCAAGACTCTGGGCTTATTGAAGTAATTGGTATTTGGTCGCACTTTGCAAGAGCGGATGAGGCAGGACATGAATTTAACAAAAAGCAATTAGAAAACTTTAAGAGCGCAGTTGCAGAAGCAAAGAGCGTTGGTACTACTCCGCAGGTAATTCACTTGAGTAACTCTGCAGCTGCGATTAATGATGTTGGTTCACACTTTGATCTTCTTCGTTTAGGTATTGCAATCTATGGGCTATCACCAGATTTTTCATATATGGGAAGTTCTGAAAAACTAAATCTAAAACCTGCAATGATTATCCGTGCCAGAATTCATTTAGTTAAAGATGTCCCAGCAGGCTCTCAGGTTGGTTATGGAGGAAGTGCTGTAACAAAAGTTGATACCAAACTTGGAGTTATTGCAATGGGTTATTCGGATGGAATTCCAAGAAATGCAAATAGTGAGGCTGGAGTACTGGTAGGTAATAAACGAGCACCAATTATTGGTCGAGTATCAATGGATCAATTTGTGGTTGATTTAGGCAGAGATAGCTCGGCAAAGGCTGGAGATTGGGCATACATTATTGGAAGTAATCCTTTGGATAGTTATACTTCGGCAAGTTCTTACACCGCCGATTCGTGGGCTAGCGCTAGCGCAACGATCAATTATGAGATCGTGACGCGAATAGCAGCTAGAGTAAAGCGGATCTATCAAGGCTAAAGGAGGGCGCATGACAGAAGGCGTTGTGCTCTCTGTTAATGATCTCTCAGTAAATTTTGGTGGCCTTAAGGCTCTAAATGGCGTCAACTTTGAATTAAGAAAGGGCGAAGTCCTAGGACTAATCGGCCCTAACGGCGCTGGAAAAACTACTGTCTTTAATGCTCTCTGCGGAATTGTCACGCCAGATTCAGGTTCTCTTTCTTTAAATGGCAAGGAAATTAAATGGCCTAAGCCTTATAAATTGGCAAAGCTAAAAATTGCTAGAACTCTGCAAGGCGTTGGTCTCTTTCCAGATTTAACTGTCTATGACAATGTGATGATTGGCGCTAGTAAATTTGCTGAATCAGGTTTACTTCGTGCAGCCTTTGGAACAAACCATAAAGATGAAAAGGGCTTAAAGGAGCGAGCGCAAGCAGCTCTTGAGCGAGTCTATGTTGGCGCAGTTGCGGAGAGAAGAGCTGACACTCTTGCCTATCCGGATACTAAGCGAGTTTCTATTGCTAGAGCATTGGTAGCAGAGCCAGAAATATTATTACTTGATGAACCTGCTGGAGGATTAGGCCCGCAAGATATTGAATGGCTTAATAGCCTTATTAATAATCTTAAGTCTCACACCTCAATAATTATCGTTGAGCATCACATGGATGTTGTTATGTCAGTCTGTGATCGAATCTATGTTTTGAACTTTGGCGAAATAATTGCTTCTGGAACTCCAGCAGAGGTTAGAGATAATGAAGCAGTTATCCAGGCATATCTTGGAACTAAATCAAAGGCCAAGTCATGAGTGGATTAGTAGTTAATAGACTTAGCGTCTCCCATGGGGCAATTGAGGCGCTTCGCGCAGTCTCTTTTAGCGTTGAGGTTGGCCAACTTGCAGCAATTATTGGTTCAAATGGCGCAGGAAAGACAACACTGCTTCGCGCCCTATCTGGTCTAAACACTCAAACCTCAGGAAGTGCGCAGTGGAATGAGCGAGAAATCCTTGGGGCAAGGCCTGATGCGCTAGTAAGAAGAGGTATTAGCCATGTCTCTGAAGGTAAATCTGTAATTGCAGAGTTAAGTGTTAAAGAAAATCTGATCTTGGGTGGAATCTGGAGAAACAAAAAGAGTGATACCAGCGCAGC
>CANNDP010000107.1 GCA_947503395.1 Actinomycetota bacterium | reverse complement strand
ACGCACTCAGGAACTACCGTTGACACCGTAGATGTCATCCGAGAATTTAAAGCACGTGGCGTGACAATCGTTTTGATAACTAATACCTTAAGAAGTCCAGCCGCATCTCTTGCAGATTTTGTATTACATACCGCCGCACGGGAAACCACCTTCCGTAGCGGTGCAACAGCTTCGCGAATTGCGCAGCTGACGGTGGTTGACTGTCTCTGTGTCGCACTGGCACAGAGAAACTGGAGCGGCACCAAGTCCGCTCTAGATCTTTCAAGAGCTGCTGTTTCAATTCGCTCCGGAAAGAACCACACCTACCGCCCTCGAGGAGGAAATTAAGTGAAAATCTCAAAAATCCGCGGCTTGGTCGCAGCCCTTTTTGCGGCAGTGACCGTGGTTGCACCTGGAGCTTCTATAGCTTCGGCCAACACAGAAATTACATTCTGGAGCTGGCGCACCGAAGATAAGGCGTTCTATGAGAGCCAGATCAAGCTTTTCGAAGCAAAGAATCCTGGTATCACAGTTAAGTTCACGCCATATCTAAATACCGAGTACAACGCCATCGTTGCTACTGCCCTAACTGCTGGAAAAGGCCCTGATGTTATTCAGATGCGCCCATACGGCGGAATGGCAAATCTCTCTGATGCTGGAAACTTCATGCCGCTAACAACAGCAGATGTTCCTGCCTTGAAGAAATTACCAGCTGGAATTCTTGCTGGTGCTCAAGGATATAAAGATAAGAAGCAATACGGATTGCCATATGCAGTCTCTGCTTTGGGAGTTATGTATAACCCAGACATTCTAGAAAAAGCAGGCGTTCGCGCACTGCCACAGACCTGGGCACAACTTCAAACTGCTTTTGATAAAGTCAAGAAAGCTGGATTCCTTCCAATAGGTAATGCTGGTGGTAATGGACCTGCTCTTGAGCAGCTCCATGCAACTGTTGGTCCAACCTTCTATGGTGGAACAGCATTCTTCAATGATGTTGTTGCTGGAAAGAAGACATTTACCGATAAAGGATATGTAGCAAGCCTCAAGGCTGTTGCAGATCTTGCTAAGTGGATGCCAGCTAATTACCAAGGCATCGACTACAACACTGCTCGTGGTTTATTTGCAAACGAGAAGGCAGCCTTCTACATTGGAGGAAATTATGAGATCGGTTACTTCCGCTCTCTAAATCCTTCAATCACAATTGGTTGGTTCCCAGCTCCTAAAGCAAATGCTGGAGCAAAGCGTTATGTCGGAACTTGGGCAGATGGCGCTTATGCCATTAACGCTAAAACCACACAGAAAGCAGCAGCTTTGAAGCTCATCAACTTCCTTGGAACCAAGGAATTTGGTCAAGCTCTAGTTGATGAAATCGCATTCATCCCAACTGCTCCTTATGTGAAGATTAATGATCCAGCTGTTAAGGAAATCAATCGTTGGAGAACAACTCTTGGAACACCATTCCTAAATGTTGTTGGCTTCCGATTTGAAAACCCAACCAGTTCATCAATTCTTCAGCCTGGATTCCAGAAGTTAATTGTTGGTGGAACTACACCAGAGCAGTTGGCTAAGGATGTTCAGACTGCAGTAGCTTCTTGGTACGCACCTCAAAAGGGTAAATCCTAAGAAAAGTTAGTAGCTCTGGGCGCATCCATGGTGCGCCCAGAGCGCTATTTCTAGGTCTTTAAATGTCATCTGCGCTGCGAAGAGAACAGAATCGAACAACAGGAACGCTTCTAATTCCTGCTCTCGCAGTAATAATAATTTTTACAACTGTCCCAGCGCTAACCACCTTAAGTTATGCCTTCTTTAGTTGGGATGGTTTTCAGAGAAGTACATTTGCTGGATTTGAGAACTTTCAGAAACTCTTTGCCTATCCATATCTTGACCAGCTCTTAGCTGCTTTAAGGCATAACACAATCGCCTTTGTAGTCATTATGACCTTTCAAACATCTCTTGGACTTCTCTTTGCCTATGCAATGTTTAGGGTAAAAAGAGGCCTTCGTTTTTATCGCGTCGTGGTATTTCTCCCAGTAATTTTTTCACTAGTTGTCGTTGGATATCTATGGCAGTCGTTACTTGACCCTTACTACGGACCAATAAATCAAATTATTACTGGTATTGGATTGCCAGAGTTTGCCAAGCCTTGGCTCGGAGATACATCAACAGCGCTACCGACCTTGATGTTTATCAACCTATGGCGCTGGGTTGGGTTTCCAGCGATAGTATTTTTAGCTGGGCTAAATGCAATAAATAGCGAATATATTGAAGCTGCACGTATAGATGGAGCCTCAGAGGGTCAAATATTTAGAAAAATCATCTTTCCACTCCTTGCCCCTTCGCTAACGATAATTACAGTGCTTACATTCATCGGCGCTTATGAATGGTTTGACCTCCCCTTTGTTATCGGAGGATCAAATGGAAGCCCTGCAGGGGCAACAGACACTTTGGCGTTAATGTTTTATCGACTCTCATTCGGCTCAATTGATTCTGGAGCAAATAATGTAGGAGTTGGTTCAGCTCTTGGAGTCTTGATTTTCACACTTGTTGGCCTTGGCGCAGCATTTGGCTCTGCGCTTCTTCGCAGGCGTGAGGTGGAGCAGTGATTAAACTCCTTGCATCTCGCACTTTCTTTCAGGGCGTTTTGATAATTAATTCTCTAATTGTCTTACTACCAGTATTTTTCCTTATTAATTCATCCCTTAGAGAGTCAAATGAATTTGCTCGAACCCCATTTGCTCTTGCTAGAGATCCTTTTTGGGAGAACTATCAGAGAGTTTGGAGCGAGGGGGAATTTGGTTCTTACTTCATTAACTCATTGATAATTACCGGTGGTTCACTAATTCTGATTTTGATTCTTGCTTTGGGGGCAGGTTTTGTTCTTGGTAGATATTCATTTAAAGGTAACAATATTATTTTTGCCTTTATCCTCACCGGAATGTTAGTTCCTGCAAAGCTGGCAATCCTGCCCCTATTTATTCAACTTAAGTGGATGAATCTATTGGATTCAAGATTGGGATTAATTCTGGTTTATACCTCAGCAGCCCTGCCCGCTGCGATTTTCATTATGAGCGGTTTCTTTAAATCGCTTCCGACAGATTTAGATAATGCTGCAAGAATTGATGGAGCTAGTGAATTCAAATTACTTTCAAAGGTATTGGTTCCGTTAGTTCGCCCTGGAATGGCTATTGTGGCTATTTATTCAGCTATTCCTATTTGGAATGACTTCTTTCTTCCTCTTGTCTTTCTGCAAAGCCCAGAGAAGAAGACATTGATGCAGGGGTTAAC
>CANNDP010000106.1 GCA_947503395.1 Actinomycetota bacterium | reverse complement strand
GCGCCCACAAAATTGTTGCTCCAACTTCCGCCTCTTGCAGACCATAGGTGCAAGCAATGCCGCCAGCGTTATAGGCCGCATATAAATCAGTTCCCTCTGCTGGCTCCCACTCTGTTTCAATGTATTTTGCATCAGCAATTCTTGGCAAGATTGATTCTAAAACCTCTGTATCTGCGCAATTACTTGGAACCGATGGAAGCTCTGGTGCGACAACCTCTTCCTGGCTACTACATGAGGCCAGCAATAGAAAGAGGGTTAGAAATAGTGCGCTCTTTTTCACCTTCATATTATTGCGCAATCCAGATGCCAAGTCCTGCAGCAAGAAGAGCTAGAGCATAATTCCCAAAGAGATTTAGTAAAAAGAGCAATTGCTCTCGCCTTTTAGCCTGCTCAAACAAGTCCATAGCGAAAGCCGACCAGGTAGTAAGAGCTCCTGAAAAGCCCATCAAGGCAAAAGCGATGTTCGTCTCTGATTCAAGAATTAAGCCAAGTAAAAAAGAGCCAATTACATTAACTAGCAATATTCCTAGCGGGAATTTGAGATAGCTCCTTAAGTACTCAACAATTACATATCTGACTGGAGCGCCAATAAATGCACCTAATAGAAAGTAGCTAACCCTCATATTTTTGCCTTTGGTTTTATAGCAAAGAGAATCAGAAGGCTCACCAAGACGCTGCCAAAGAAGTACGCGATACTGCGTAGTGAACTATCCTCAACATGAATGACCGCAACTGATGAAAAAGTAGTTAGGCCGGCAGCAAAGCCTGGAATTAAGGCGAGGCGAATTAACTCTGAGGTAGATAGGCGTAGGGCGATAAAACCAGCAACTGCCACACCAAATACATTTACTAAAAAGAGACCTATTTCATCACCTTTTGAAACTGTTAAATAGCGAATTAGGGAGCCGAGTGCTCCCCCAAGTCCAACTGCTAGTAAAGGTTTCAATTCGCTGGCGTTTAAGCCTTATTGATTAATTTATTAGTAAAGCCTGAAATAAGGCTAATGATTAATGCCCCTATTAGAGCTGATGTAAATTTATCAATTGTTAAAACATCACTCCAGCGATCTACTAGGGTCAACATCGCTGCATTAATTACAAATACAAATAGGCCAAACGTTAGTATCACTGCAGGAAGGGTAAATAGCTTTAATAGGCCGCCAAGAAGTGTATTTACAACTCCAAAGAGAGCCGCTACCCAGAAGTAATTCCAAGCACCATCTTGAATCTCTATGCCAGAGACAATAAATGTTGTTAACCAGAAAGCAAGGGCAAGTATCGCCCAACGCTTTACTAGGTTCACTAAACTATGCCCTCACGTTTGCGAATCTTTGAGCCAAGCCAGCGAATGGGATCGTATTTCACATCTACTACTCGCTCCTTCATTGGAATGATGGCGTTATCAGTAATCTTGATATGTTCTGGGCAAACTTCTGTGCAGCACTTAGTGATGTTACACATTCCAAGACCATGCTCTTCTTGAGCTTTTTGTTTACGGTTACGAAGTCGATCAAGTGGGTGCATATCAAGCTCTGCGATACGAATAAAGAAGCGTGGGCCAGCAAAAGACTTCTTATTTTCTTCATGGTCGCGGATAACATGGCAAGTGTCTTGACAGAGGAAGCATTCAATACATTTACGGAACTCTTGGCTTCGCTCCACATCGACTTGAGCCATACGGTATTCCCCAGGCTTTAAATCCTCTGGCGCTGCAAATGAAGGAATCTCCATAGCTTTTCTATAGTTGTAGGAAACATCGGTAACTAAATCGCGGATTACTGGAAAGGCTCTAAGCGGAGTGACAGTTATCGTTTCATCCTCTGCAAATGTATTCATGCGCGTCATACAGGCAAGACGAGGTTTTCCGTTGATTTCCATAGAGCAGGAGCCACACTTGCCAGCTTTACAATTCCAACGAACTGCTAAATCTGGCATCTGCGTTCCTTGAACTCGATGAATTACATCAAGGACTACTTCACCCTCATTGGCCTCAACGCTGACATCTTCTAGCTTGCCTTCTTTGGCATCACCACGCCAGATACGTAGCTTTACTTTACGAGACATTAGTTACCACCCTTCGCAAGCTCTGCTTCAGTGTAATACTTCTTTAGTTCATCCATCTCAAATACTTCAATTAGCTCGGTAGGAAGCATCTGAGACTTGGCAGGATCAATTTCAACCTGCTTGCCGCTCCATTTACTCAAATGATTAATAGTGCGCCAATTTGGATCCAGCTTTGGATAATCATCGCGAGTATGGCCACCTCTTGACTCTTGTCTTGCAAGTGCTGAACGAGCAATTGATTCAGAAACTAACAACATGTTCTCTAAATCTAAAGCTAAGTGGAAGCCTGGGTTAAATGCTCTTCCGCCACTTGCTTTGACCTGAGCAGCTCTTTTTCGAATGGATTCAAGTTTTACGAGAGCATCAGAGAGTTCTTTCTCATTTCTAATGATTCCCACTAAATCTTGGGTCACATTCTGAAGCTCATCATGTAGAGCATAAGGATTCTCGTTGCCATCACGGGTAAATGGTTCATTTAGATGGCTATGAGCTCTAGCAATTTCTTTATCACTAACTGCTGGCCTGTTACTTGCTATCTTCTTCACATATTCAGCAGCTCCCGCTCCAGCTCTTCTTCCAAAAACAAGAAGATCTGAAAGTGAATTACCGCCAAGACGATTAGAGCCATGCATTCCGCCTGCAACCTCGCCCGCAGCAAATAAGCCTGGAACTTGATAAGCGGCGGCAGTATCTGGATCAACTTTTACTCCGCCCATTACATAGTGACAGGTAGGACCAACTTCCATGGGTTGTTCAGTGATATCAACATCTGCAAGTTCTTTAAATTGATGCCACATAGAAGGTAGACGACGCTTAATTTCATCAGCTGGCAGGCGCTTTGAAACATCAAGATAAACCCCGCCTCTTGGAGATCCGCGACCTGCTTTAACTTCAGAGTTAATTGCGCGCGCTACTTCATCTCTAGGTAGTAGCTCTGGCGGACGACGATTGTTCTCTTGATCTTTATACCAACGATCAGCCTCTGCTTCATTATCAGCATATTTCTCTTTGAAAACCTCTGGAATGTAATTGAACATAAAGCGCTTACCTTCGCTATTGGTAAGTACTCCACCATCTCCGCGAACAGATTCAGTAACTAAAATTCCTCTAACAGATGGTGGCCAAACCATTCCAGTTGGATGAAATTGCACAAACTCCATATCAACTAAAGCAGATCCTGCCTTAAGGGCTAGGGCGTGGCCATCGCCAGTTCCTTCCCATGAATTGGAAGTAATCTTGAAAGATTTTCCAATTCCACCTGTTGCTAAAA
>CANNDP010000105.1 GCA_947503395.1 Actinomycetota bacterium | reverse complement strand
GAAGCCTACGCACTTGATCGAGATGATCTAGATCTCTATGACCAAGAGGCAAAAGTTGAATTCGGTTGGAGACTTAGAGATACCATCAAATTTGGCTCACTAGATGCGCTCTTGGTTCAGATGAAAATAGATTGTGATGAAGCTAGAAAATTGACTTCCCTTTAGGCGTATTTTTGCCTCGATTTTAGATCTTTAAGCAGCGCTGGTAGATTTACGCCCCTCAAGCGAGAAAGTGTGCGCTCGTGTATTAGACCGAGAGCCCTCGTGAAAGATGTAAAGGAAGAAAAAAAATGGCATTAAAACCTGCCGAGAAGAAAGAAATTATTACCAAGTACGGCGCCTCTGCATCTGACACAGGAAGCCCTGAATCACAGGTTGCGCTTTTATCACGGAGAATTGAAGAAGTAACTGAGCACCTACAGACAAATCAGCATGATCACCACAACCGTCGTGGTCTACTGCTTCTAGTAGGTCGCCGTAGAAGAATTTTGCAATACCTTGCAAAGACAGATATTGCGCGATACCGCGCGATCATCGACAAACTCGGCATCCGCCGTTAGTTTGCTGAACAATTAAATAATCACCCAGCGCATCGCTAGAGGTTTGGTCCTCGGTGGTGGCTTACGGATTTAAACAAGAATGCCGTTGGCTTCGATCGAAGATCCATTCTCTATAAATATGCGTTCGGGTGTTAGAGAATAGGAGAGACCCATGGAGGGTCAAGACGTTAAGTCTGCCGCTGTCACAATTGACAACGGAAAATTTGGAAAACGAGAAATTCGTTTCGAAACTGGTCGCCTAGCGCGCCAAGCTGCAGGAACTGCAGTTGTTTACCTAGATGATGAAACAATGTTGCTATCAGCAACTACTGCTTCTAAGTCACCTAAAGATCAATTCGACTTCTTCCCATTAACAGTTGATGTGGAAGAGCGTATGTATGCAGTTGGAAAGATTCCTGGATCATTTTTCCGCAGAGAAGGTCGTCCTTCCGAGGATGCAATTCTTACCTGCCGCTTAATTGATCGTCCGCTACGCCCTTCATTTATTAAGGGGCTGCGTAATGAAGTTCAGATCGTAGTGACTGTTATGGCCCTTGATCAGAATCATATGTATGACGTGATTGCTATTAATGCGGCATCTATGTCAACGCAATTAGCAGGACTGCCATTCTCAGGCCCAATTGGTGGCGTGCGTATCGCACTTATCGATGGACAATGGGTGGCTTTTCCAAACCATAGCGATCTAGAAAATGCTGTTTTTGATATGGTCGTTGCTGGAAGAATTGCTGGCGATGATGTTGCAATTATGATGGTTGAAGCAGAAGCAACAGTTAAGACCATTGATTTGATTGGCTCTGGCGCTAGCGCTCCAACTGAGGAAATCGTTGGTCAGGGACTTGAGGCTTCAAAGCCATTTATTCGTCAGCTCTGCCAAGCACAAATCGAACTAGCAAAAGTTGCTGCAAAGCCAACCGCTGAGTTCCCCGTATTTCTTGATTATCAAGATGATGCATTTGCAGCTGTTGAGAAAGCAGCAAAGAAAGAGCTTGATGCTGCGCTAAAGATTTCAGGCAAGCAAGAGCGTGAAACTGAGATTGAGAGACTGTCTACCGAAGTTAAGCAATCACTTGCTGAGAGCTTTGTTGGTCGCGAGAAAGAAATTCCTGCGGCATTTCGCTCACTAACTAAGAAATTAGTTCGCCAGAGAGTTCTTCGCGACAAGATTCGCATCGATGGACGAGGACTTCGCGATATCAGACCTCTGATTGCTGAAGTTGAAGTAGTCCCAAGAGTTCATGGCTCTGCAATATTTGAAAGAGGTGAGACCCAGATTCTGGGAATCACAACTTTAAATATGCTTAAGATGGAGCAACAGCTAGATACGCTCAATCCTGAAGACCATAAGCGTTATATGCATAACTACAACTTCCCGCCTTACTCAACTGGTGAGACTGGTCGAGTGGGATCACCTAAGAGACGAGAAATTGGTCATGGAGCACTTGCTGAGCGAGCCCTCCTTCCAGTTCTTCCTGGGCGTCAGGAGTTTCCTTATGCGATCAGACAAGTATCTGAAGCACTTGGTTCAAATGGGTCCACATCAATGGGATCAGTATGTGCATCAACTCTCTCGCTATTAAACGCAGGAGTTCCGCTAAAGGCTCCAGTTGCTGGAATTGCAATGGGCTTAATTTCCGATGATGTTGATGGCAAAGTGGAATATGTTGCCCTGACAGATATTTTGGGAGCAGAAGATGCTTTCGGCGATATGGACTTTAAAGTTGCTGGAACCAAAGACTTTGTAACCGCTCTTCAGTTAGATACGAAGTTAGATGGAATTCCAGCTAGCGTTTTATCAGCTGCTCTTTTGCAAGCAAAAGAAGCTCGTCTTGCAATCTTAAAGGTGATGAATGAAGCTATTGATCGCCCAGATGATATGAACCCTCTTGCTCCAAGAATCATCTCAATTAAGATCCCAGTGGATCAGATTGGCGCTGTTATTGGACCTAAGGGCAAAGTCATCAATCAGATTCAAGAGGAGACCGGAGCTGAAATCTCCATTGAAGATGATGGAACAATCTTTATTGGTGCCACAAATGGTACAGCAGCAGATGCTGCTAAAGCTGCGATTCTCTCAATTGCTGATCCAAAGCTTCCTGAAATTGGAGAGCGATATAACGGAACAATCGTCAAGCTTGCAACCTTCGGAGCTTTCGTAAATCTCCTTCCAGGAAAAGATGGCTTGCTACACATCTCTCAGATTCGAAAGATGCATGGCGGAAAGCGCATTGAAAACCTTGAAGATGTAATGAATGTTGGCGACAAAGTTGAAGTTGAAATTGGCGAGATTGACCCAAAGGGCAAGCTCTCGCTGATTCCAGTTTTAGATGAGAGCCAGAAGTCAGATACTGCTTCAGAGTAAGTGGAATTAAATGACTGTGCGTAGGACCGTTCTTGCTAGCGGCCTACGCATTGTCACTGAAGAAATTCCTACAGTCCGCTCAGCCGCCTTTGGAATCTGGGTCAATGTTGGATCCCGCGATGAGAGCTTAAAAGTTGCGGGAGCATCACACTTTCTAGAACACCTACTATTTAAAGGAACAAAGCGACGCAGCGCACTTGAAATTTCATCCTCAATTGAAGCTGTTGGCGGCGAAATGAATGCCTTCACCTCAAAGGAATATACCTGTTTTTATGCCAGGGTAATTGATAAGGATCTCCCTCTTGCTATCGATGTTATTTCAGATCTAATTACCTCATCAGTTGCTAAGCCAAGTGATGTAGATGCTGAGAGAAAAGTTGTTCTAGAAGAGATCTCTATGCGCGATGATGATCCGGCAGATTTAGTTCATGAGTTATTTGCTGAGACTTTCTATG
>CANNDP010000104.1 GCA_947503395.1 Actinomycetota bacterium | reverse complement strand
GCTCTCATGAGAGGGGAAATTGCCTCATAACTCGCCGCTCAGCAATAAATGAAGCAATTGGAAGGGTTCCTGCCAAGATAAATAAAATCATTCGCTTGATAGTAAAGCGAGCCCTAGCGGTGAAGTGAATAGCTGCAAGGACATAGAAGGCATAGATATAGCCATGGACAAAGGGAATCCACTTAACTTTTGACTCTAATTCTGGATTATCAAGGAGATAGACCACTGGAAGTTCAACAAACCAGAGCAGAAGCGACATGATTCCAGCTGCTACCGCCATAAAGCGATATCTCTTAATTACTCCGTTCATAGCCCTGCCTCTTTCGTGATACTTGATAGAAGGGTAAGAAAAGTACTACCAATGCCATGAGCCACCAAATAACGACATAGGAGATATGTTGCCAGTAATAGCCAGGCACATTCGGCTTTGCTGGATCTAGCTCTGGGCGCTTTAGATCAATTTCTACCCCGTTAATTTTCTCACTTTGCGCTAGAACAAATCCATCGAAGAGTTTTTGCTCATAGCTTGAGACCAATAGCGCAGGATCAATTCTGCTCAACTTTGATGAAGCCTTCTCCGCTCGATCATCAAATTGTCTATTAAAGAGCCGTCCGGTGATTTCAACGCTACCAATGGGAAGTTCTGAATTAGAAATACTTCGCACTACCAATATCGCTCCACCTGAATCAACTTCTAATAGGCCAACAATCCAATCCGCCTTAAGTCCAGATTTATCTTCTTGGTTAGGGGCAATGTATTGCTCAAGATATCTTCCACTGAAGGCAACTATCTGATTAATTGAGTCATCACTTAGATTCTCACCAGGGATCGCTACCTGCGATAGGTTGATTATTGGTCTTTCGATATAAGGCTTTTGTAGTTCTTGAAACTCCCCTGCCCGATCTAATTGCCAAAAGCCAAGTCTTATAAAAGTTGCACAGAGAATAAGAACTATAAAAGCTGCGCCAACTTTGCTCGGCAACTCCCTCTTACTTATTTTCATCATTTAGGCGACGCTGATCCATCCTCTTCCAGCGTTTATAGAAACTTCTAAGCAAGAAAACTGTGGCAAGGGTTAGAAATATCATCGTCATTGAGCCTGCAATGCCGGCGTCATAAACCGTTGCTTCCATGTAATCATTCTCCCATGAGTCAGCAGATCGCCAGCAACGAAGAGTTTCTCGCCCAGCGCTATGGGAAAAAGGGCTCAAATACCTGGCGCTATATCGCAGCGCTACTTCTCCTGACAGCTCTTCCTTGGTTGATCTGGAGCGCCTGGCATCACTCAAATCCACAGATTCGAGTTACTTTAATAAGTTTTCAAAATGAGCAAGATGATTCAATCGATATCACCTATTTAATTCAAAGGCGAGATCCATCTCTTGCCTTAAATTGCACTTTGATTGCTCGAGATTTTGATAAGAATGTGGTGGGAGAAGTTGAAGTAGCAATCCCTAGTTCGAGCCAAGGCTCCCTAAGTCGAAATGACACGATTCCAACCCGGTTAAGGGCGGTTAATGCTTCAGTTCAAAGATGTGATGCAATTGATCTAAAAGGTAAGTAACCTCTGCGCCTATGAGTAAGAGTTGGTTGACCCAAGAAGCTGCAGATCGACTATCGGCTGAGCTAGCAAACCTTGAAACAACTGGTCGCTCTGAGATTATCAAGAAGATTGAAGCAGCAAGATCTGAAGGTGATCTAAAAGAAAATGGTGGGTATCACGCAGCACGTGAGGAGCAGGGAAAGATTGAAGCTCGCATCCGACAACTAAAACACATGCTTGAAAATGCGGAGATTGGAACTGCGCCAAATAACGCAGATGGTTTGATCTCACCTGGCATGAGAGTCACCGTTGAAATCATGGGCGATAAGATGGAATTTCTACTTGGCTCAAGAGAGATTTCCTCTGGCGATTTAGATGTCTATAGCGAAAAGTCCCCACTTGGAGCTGCAGTGATGGGAGCAAAGATTGGAGATACTAAAACCTATAACGCGCCAAATGGGAAAACTATCTCTGTAAAAATCTTAAAGGCAGAGGTCTACAGCTAATTACTTTGAAGCAGTGTTAATGTATTTACGAACACTCAAAGGAATGAAAATAGCCATAATAATCACCATATAAATCAAGGACATTTCCAAGGGATTCTGGCTAGGCCAGGAATTAGCAGTAACACCAAAGATATTCTGAAGCCCAAATAGCTCTCTACATCCGGCAACCATTGTTGAAACTGGGTTCCATTCCGCAAAGTACTGCAGCGCTTTTGGCATTCCAGTAGTGGGAGCAAAAGCATTTGAAAGGAAGGTCAGTGGAAATACGGCAATAAAGACTGCAGCATTGGCAACCCGAGCAGAGCGAACTGAAAGGCCAATTAAGACTCCGACCCAAGCCATGGCAAAACCAAATAGCAGAAGGAATGCAAAGCCAAGTAAAACGTTGAATAGTCCAGAAGATGGACGCCACCCAACGGCATATCCGGCAAGCCCCATAACTGCTAACACCACAATATTGAGTGCGCCATCACCAAGAGTTCTTCCAAAGACAACAGCTGATCTTGAGATTGGAAGTGATCTAAAACGATCAATTAAACCTTTCTGCATATCCTCAGCAAGACCAACTGCAGTTCCTGCCAGGGTAAAAGCTACTGTTTGAACGAAGATTCCAGGCATAAGTAGTTGCACATAATCCACCCCAGGAATTCCAGTTGAGATGGAGCCACCAAAAACATATCTAAATAACAAAACAAACATTACTGGTTGAATAGTTGAGAAAATTAAGACTTCAGGAACTCGAATTAACTGCAGGAGTTGGCGCTTGGTGATAATTAGTGAATCTGAGACTGCGTACTTAATCACTTTCTCCTGCCTCTCTTTTCCGCTGCTTCTAACTCTTCAGACTTCTTCTCTTCCGCTACATGGCCAGTCAGCGCAATAAAGACATCATCAAGTGATGGTCTCTTAAGCGCAATATCCAGAGGGTGAATTCCTAAATCATCTAGCGAGCGAACTGCTTCAATTAAAGCTCTAGATCCGGTGGTGACAGGAGCTGAGACTTGGCGTGAGCCTTCCTCTACTACTACCTTTCCACCGCTTACTTTGCCAACTATTTCTGCCACCTGCTTTAAATCTTTTGCCTCAGCAACAATCTCTAGGCGTTCTCCGCCAACTTCCTTCTTTAATTGATCTGAAGTGCCTCTTGCAATAACTTTTCCTTGATCTATAACGGCAATCTCATCTGCAAGCTGATCAGCTTCTTCCAAGTATTGGGTGGTGAGAAGCAAAGTTGTTCCATCTTTAACGAGTCCTTGAATTACTTCCCACATCTCAATTCGTCCTCTGGGATCAAGGCCAGTTGTTGGTTCATCAAGAAATAGAATTTTTGGTTTAACGATTAGAGAAGCAGCAAGATCTAATCTTCTTCTCATTC
>CANNDP010000103.1 GCA_947503395.1 Actinomycetota bacterium | reverse complement strand
GGAAGATTAGGAAATCTCCCGGTTCTGAAACATAAAACCTTGGTACTCCATTTTCAGTTTGGGTTAAAGGCAGATAAGTTCCATTAAGAAGCATCTTCCAGCGATTGTCATACTTTTCAGTAATTATTATTACGCCAGCAGATGTAAGTGTTCCTGCTGCGCCAACTTCACCACTTGGCAAGACCGAATAGCTTCCATCTTGAGATAGAAATGAGATATGGCCTAGCGCTCCTGGAACTTTCCAGGTTATTCCTTCATCAGTTGAGGCAGCTCTAGTAAATCCTCCTGCGCCATCAATAGTTCTTACTAGCTCTTCATCAATCGGATTTGCTAAAAAGAGATATCGAATCCCAAACTCAGCAAAAACTTTACTGCTACTAACTCCAGACCCAGCAATTAAATCATTTATTGCCTTAGTTACTACTGGAGCAAGTCCTGTGATGACATCGGCTTGTCCAAGTTGCAGATCTTTATCTCGAGCAATGAAATATTTCACCTTTGAAGACTCTGCTCTTAGGACCAAAGTCTTATAACGTCCCTCAGTCTGGGCGCTAGCACTTAGAAAAGCAGGCAGTGCAGATTTTGAATTGGCTTGAACTGGCGCGCTACTAGCCGATCCCAGCCACCATGTAGCTGAAACAAGAATAGAGAGCGCAGAAATTAGAGAGGTAAAGCCAAGGAGAATATGGCGATAATCAATATGAGATTGGCTAAGGCTAGGTAAATAGTTATCAATCATGATTACTGCTGCAAGTAGCGCAGTTAAAGTTGGAATAACCAGTAGAGATCCAACCCAGAGTTGCTCTGGGGTGAAACTGCCATGGCCTGATACCTGTCTTGAACCAAGAAGCGCTGCAATTGCGATAAAAAATAGCGCCACCTCTCCTAATCTTGCTGTCTTACTAACAAAGATAGCTATTACAGCAATAAGAAGTATCGGTGAAATTATCCAAATCGGTGGAGCTCCAACTCCGCCAGGATTTCCTAGAAGCAATGAGAGGACTTCGCCTCCCGCCAGGCTTAAACCGGGATCAAGGAGAATTCTTGAGGGATTAAGAATGAATTCAATGGACCAAGGCGCGTTAACAATTAGAGGAGTAATTGTCACCGCAATACGGCGGGCATTTCTTCTATCAAAGACTGTCTTGTCCATTGCATTATTTTTAGAATTAAATGCAATCACATCAAAGATCACCAAAATAATCTGCCAGAGCAGAATTGACATAAATGTCATTGGTGAGAAGGCGCAGACAAAGGTCAATAACAGCGCAATCCAGAAAGTTTTTCGCCAAGATAGATTTTCAAGTTGCTCTAGTCCAAATAGCGATCTAATCAACCAGGGTCCAATCACCACTAATACTAAGGTTCCAACTCTGCCGCTATTGATCGCGCTTAACGTGGTTGGCGAAAAGGTGTAGAGCAGAGCTGCAATGAGGGCAAGAAAATGCAGATTAGTAAATTTCTTTGCAAGTAAATATGAACCCCAGAGCGCAAGAGGGACTGCGCAAAGAAATAATCCAGTAATAAATAGTGAGGAGTTTGCCCCAGTAAGTAATGAGCCAAATCCAATGTAGGCAACCCAAGGTGGCGCGCTAGTACTTGAGCCAAGGCCTACGGTATGCCAAGAATCAGAATACATTGAAAATAGTTCAAAGGCTTTTGTAGGCGTTGCTGCTAGAGCGCCACCAACTATCGCTCCAAAGCGATTACGGGAGGCAATTAAGGTCAATAAAATAACAAGTAATGAGACGCTAAGTATTGGTCGGCGAGTTAGCCATCTAATTGGTGATGGAGCCTGAACTAAATCAATATCAGCATTTTCTAGAGCTTCATCATTTAAATCTAGGGCCGAGCTAGTAACCCCACTTTCTTCATATATAGATGAGCGGCGCCAACTGCGAGAGATAGCAGAGCCAGCTCGCTCAATTGCTAATTGCAGCTGCGATCCTCTAGGTGGAACGAAGCGCGAGATAACTCTTGATGAAACTAAGCGATTCTTTCTGCGCTTTGCTCTAGCTCTAAATAAGTCCTGCGGCTGCAAAATAACCAGTGCAACAGCTGCAATTTCATCTAAGGCATATCCTGGAAGTTTTGCTAGCAGATAACCAATTGCGCGAAATAGAGATGCTGAGAGAAGCTGTAGGGCAATTAGTGGCAGGAGCCACCAAGAAGTGTTGGCCATCAAAACATAGGCCGCATGCCTGCGATCTAGAAGAAGTGGGCGATGAAGAAAAGCATCTGAGACATCAATTCGCCTACGTTCATTAGAAGCTGCTTCAGCGTGATATGCAACCGCCTTTGGAACAGCGATTACTGAGTGGCCAGCGGTATGCACGCGCCAACCAAAATCAACATCATCCCTAAATAAAGAAAGTTCTGAATCAAATCCATCTAACTCTTCAAAGACATCCCGGCGAATTAATGCGCCCGCAGTGCTAACAGCTAATACTTCACTGACTCCATCATGCTGGCCTTGATCTGCTTCGCGATATTCAAGTCCGGTCCAGCGAGCGCCATTAGAGGCGATACTTATTCCTAGCTCTAATAAGTGGTTTCGATCATGCCAGCCGCGCAATTTGGGCCCAGCCATTGCAACTGCTGGTCGCTCATCAAGGGCCGCTAGAAGCTCTCTTAGCGCGTATGCATCTGGTGCGCAATCATCATGAATTAGCCAGAGCCACTCTGTTTCTGATTCATCTCCTCGTTTAACTCTTGAATTACTAAGCGCTTCTTTAATTGCTGCGCCAAAACCAGTTTCTTTAGCGGTGGAGATTGTGGCAATGCCAGCGCCTCGCAGTAACTTCACAGAACTATCTTCAGAGCCAGTATCGATTGCAATTATTTGATCTATTGCCCGCTTCTGCTTCGCAAGAGATGCAACAACTTCAGGTAACCAGAGAGCTCCATTGTGAGAGACGATGATTGCCGTTACAAAGTTATTATCTGAAGTAGGCATCACACCGCCTCTTGTTTAAATAAAAAGTTAGACCAGGTTTCCTTAACTCTTCTAGTTAATAGCGTGGAATTCTTATAGTTATTTGATTTAAGCTGGACGGCGCTTGAGGCGACGGCGTTCACGCTCTGATAGTCCGCCCCAGATTCCAAAGCGCTCATCATGTGCCAGAGCGTATTCAAGACACTCTTGTCTGACTTCACATGAGAGACAAACTCGCTTAGCCTCACGGGTTGAACCACCTTTTTCAGGGAAGAAAGCTTCCGGATCGGTTTGGGCACATAGCGCTCGCTCTTGCCACGATAGCTCAACGATCTCGCCATTTCCCAATTGGATACTTGGACCAGGAATGAAAGTCTGCTCTATTCGACGAGCATCAGTCATCAGTTATACCCCTAAAAAACAGAGCCCACGCCTGATGGTGGGCCTACTAGGACCTAATTACACGCTTGTTATTCGGATGTGTCAAGTTGATGGCCACTTTTTTTGGGT
>CANNDP010000102.1 GCA_947503395.1 Actinomycetota bacterium | reverse complement strand
GCCCTGTTGAGCCACATATTTGGATGCATCGCAGGAACTACCAATACCGGAGCATCTGATGCTAAGACTGTTGTTGTTAGTAAATCATCCGCTCGTCCCTGGGCAAGCTTTGCAATAGTGTCAGCAGTTGCTGGAGCGATAACAATTAGATCTGCGCTATCGGCGGCTGCTAGGTGTGAAACTTCTGCAGGATTTTCCCAAACCGTACTTAAAGCAGGCTGCCCTGAGAGAGCTTCCCAAGTTGCTCGACCTACAAAATTAAGACTAGATTGGGTTGGAATAACTCGAACTAGAAAACCAGCATCTTGCAGGCGGCGAAGGAGATCACATGCTTTATAAGCAGCTATTCCGCCAGATACTCCAAGAACAATCTGACGACCTTTGGGGAAGATTATCTTTTCGCCACTCATGGCTCTTCTTAACTCTGTGGTTCTAGATTCTCAATTGTTAAAAGGCCCTCATTGATCTCGCGCATAGCAATTGATAGAGGTTTTTCATGAACGTGGGTTTCAACAAGTGGGCCAACATATTCAAGGAGACCTTCACCGAGTTGTGAGTAGTAAGCATTGATCTGACGCGCTCTCTTTGCTGCGTATAGAACTAGTGAATACTTCGTACCGCTCTTATCCAATAATTCATCGATCGGTGGATTTGTGATGCCATCTAATGTCGCCACAGCTACTCCCCTTTTAAAGGTTTGTCCTTAAGGTTTACTTTCAACACGTCTATGAAGTGGCCAAGGATAGCAGTGCTTCAAGCACATCCTCGACTCGATGATTAACCAGGATATGCTCAAATTCCCTCGCAGCTGCCATCTCGCTACGAGCAAGATCTAGGCGGGCTGCAATCCTCTCAGGTGAGTCGGTGCCTCGATTAACGATGCGCGCTTCAAGCTCTTGGAAAGAGGGAGGCTGGAGAAAGACCAAAGTCGCTTCTGGCATAGCCGCCTTTACTTGACGAGCTCCTTGAATTTCAATCTCAAGCAAAACATTCTTTCCCTCTGATAACGCTTGATCAATAGGGGCTTTAATACTTCCATACCTAGCTCCAGCAAACTCTGCCCACTCAAGAAGTAGATTCTTAGATATCAATTCATCAAAGCTTTTATCATCTATAAAGTGATAGGAACGTCCATCAACTTCGCCCGCTCTTGGTTTTCTTGTAGTGGCTGAAACGGAAAAGAAAAAGTTAGGATTATCAATTAGCTTTGAAACGATTGTGCTTTTGCCGACACCTCCAGGCCCGGAGAGAACAATTAATTTGCCTCGCTTACTCATTAGTTGACCTTCATTAATTCAAGAAGTTTTTCATATTGGCTTCGCCCAACGCCACCTACTCGTCGAGTTGGCGAGATTCCAGCCCTTTCAAGAATATTTTTTGCACGAACCTCGCCCACCCCAGGAAGAGATTCAATCAACTCTCGAACTCGCATCTTCTTGATTGATTCATCTTGCGCACTGAAAGCATCCTTCCAACTTTTCTTACCAACTTTGATCTCTTCCTTGAAGGCAGCGCGAGATCTCCTTGCTGCAACAGCCGCTTTAAGCGCATCACGTCGCTCCTGCGTGGTTAATTTTGGAGGAGCACCCATGGCTTAATTAAACCAAGTTATCTAAGCGAAGCCGTAATCGCCTCTGCTGCTTGCTTTGGGTCAGAGGCCTTTGTAATAGGCCGCCCTATGACAACAAAATCTGCGCCAGCATCTATCGCCTCCCTTGGGGTCATAACCCGCTCTTGATCATCACGCTCTGCGCCAGATGGTCTTACTCCTGGTGTAATTAAAGTTACCTTCTCTCCCAAATGCTTTCTAAGAAGAGAGACTTCCTGCGGGGAGGAGACTATGGCTCTGGCTCCTGAGTTAACTGCGTTTTTTGCAAGGCTCAGAGTTAAAGTTTCAATGTTCTCATTTAACCCCATAGTAATCATCTGCTCTTGATCTAGTGAGGTAAGAATCGTTACCGCCGTAATCTCAACGTTTGGCAGGGTTGAGCTAGCTGCGCTAATCATTTTGGAGCCGCCAGAGGCGTGAACGGTAAGAAACTTTGGATCTATATCTGCAACTGATCTACATGCGCCAGCTACAGTATTAGGAATATCGTGAAGCTTTAGATCAAGAAATATCTCGATACCGCTAAATCTACTTTGAATCTCTTTGACGCCGCTTTTGCCATGAGAAAGATAAAACTCCAGACCTAATTTGTAGATACCGATGTGTTCCTTGGTTAAATTGATCATCTCAACGGTACTGGCCATATCGCTAAAATCTAAAGCAAGGATTACCTGGCTACTATTTCTCATGAGCTACACCTACAGCAGCGGCAACAGAGTTGAATTTGCGTTCTTTCAGAAGATTTATCAGTTCATTCTTAACTTTCATAACTGCAGTTGGGTCTCCGAAATTTGCTGTTCCGACTGAAACTGCCGAAGCCCCCGCCATAATCAATTCAAGAGCATCTCGTCCTGATGCAACTCCGCCCATTCCTAAAATTGGAGTATTTTTAAAAGCAGCATGTACTTGATAGATAGCTCTAACTGCTACAGGCCTAATCGCTGGTCCTGATAACCCGCCAGTTTTGCCAGCTAACTTAGGTCGCATTGCATCGATATCAATTGCCATTCCTAGCAAAGTGTTTATCAGCGCTAACCCATCTGCACCTGCACTTATAACCTCTCCTGCGATAGAGACAATATCTGTGACATCTGGCGAGAGCTTTACAATGATTGGAAGTTCTCCACCTACATTTCTTCTAACTGATTCAACTACTGATTTTGAAGCTACCGGGTCGCAAGCAAAAACCATCCCTCGATTCTCCACATTTGGGCAGGAGATATTGACTTCAATGCCGCTAATCCCAGCCACTCCCCTTAATTTTCGAGCAAGTGATGCATACTCCTCAATCGTCTCTCCAGAGATTGAGACTATGACGCGAGCGTTCTTTGAAATTAGCCAAGGGATATCTTCGGCAAGGAATTGGTCAATACCAGGTCCTTGTAATCCGATGGAATTAAGCATTCCACTTGGGGTTTCAGCCATTCGAGGAGTAGCTCGTCCTGATCGTGGCTTAACGGAAATTGATTTAGTGACTACCGCGCCTAGCTCATCTAAATCAAAAAACTGAGAAAGTTCCTTGCCTGAACCAGCGCAACCACTTGCTGTAAAGATTGGTGATGGAAAGAACTTACCGCCGAATTTGCAGCGGGGATCAAAAGCTTGAAACTGGCTATCCATTAAAGCCCCATGTTCCTTGCGGAACTTTGCGCGAGCTATCCCAAATTACCTTTGATCCATCCATCACTGGGCCATCGATACAAGATCTAGTCATCTTTATTACCCCAGCTAAATCCTTGACTGGAAGGACGCAGGTCATACAGATTCCAATTCCGCAGGCCATCGCCTCTTCAACCGCGCATTGGTGCAGCAGCCCAGCTTGAGTTGTAATTTCATCAATTGCAGCAAGCATTCCCAT
>CANNDP010000101.1 GCA_947503395.1 Actinomycetota bacterium | reverse complement strand
TGACCCTCACATATCTCTGGTTTCCTTACATGGCTCTTCCGGTATACACCGCTATCCGCCAGATTCCACCAAATCTTTTCGACGCATCAAGTGATATGGGAGCTAAAGGATTTACTACCGTCTACCGAGTTGTTATTCCGCTTATTGTTCCAGCCATAATTGCTGGATCTGTTTTTACATTTTCTCTGAGTTTAGGTGATTATCTGGCTGCTCGATTCACGGGTGGAGCAACACAAATGATCGGAAGCATTATTGCTGCAAATATCAACCTTAATCCCCCAGTTGCTGCTGCATATTCCATGATCCCAATTGCTTTTGTCGTGATATATCTAATGGTGGCAAGGCGCACTGGATCTTTGGAGCGCATGTAAATGTTAAGACTGTCGAGATTAACCCGAGTAGCACTTGGCGGCGTTGTGCTATTCATTCTATTTTTTATGTATACCCCGTTAATGGTCTTAATACTAAATTCTTTCAATGAGTCGCAGATTTCAGGCTGGCCTATTGAAAGCTTTTCAACTAAGTGGTGGGAGTTTGCTAGAAGTTATCAACCAATTCGAGATGCACTTCTCAATTCAGTTCTTGTAGCAACTGGAGCTATGGTTATTGCTTCAATACTCGGAACGCTAGTCGCCTTTGCTATGAAAGGTTTCTCATTTTTTGGTAAAGGCACCGTGAATATCTTGGTAGTTCTACCAATTGCGCTACCTGGAGTTGTGACAGGCGTTGCCTTTAGTAATACTTACTCTAATTTTCTTATGCCTATAGGATTTAATATTGGCTACTTTGGAATGATCGTGGCGCACTCAACATTTTGTATTGTCATGGTTTTTAACAATGTTTTTGCGCGTTTGCGCAGGATGAACCCTAACCTTCAAGAAGCTTCAGCAGATTTGGGGGCTGGCCTATGGCAGACATTTAGGCTTGTAACCTTTCCTCAGTTTAGGACTTCTTTTGCTGCTGGGGCTCTCTTAGCTTTTGCATTAAGTTTCGATGAAGTTGTAGTAACCATCTTCACTGCACCCCCAGGCGTAGACACCTTACCTTTATGGATACTAAAAGAAGTAGGGAGGCCGAATCAAGCAAGTGTTGTTAATGTTGTGGCCACGGTAGTAATTCTGCTCTCACTAATACCAGTCTACATATCACAACGGCTTGCTAGAGCTCAGGAGGAAGAGCGTTGATCTCGTAATATTCTCACGGCACGCTTAGGTCGATTAGTGATAACTCCAGCTAATCCTCGTCTTTTGGCCCAATGAAACTCCTCTTTACTATTTACTGTCCAGGCATAAACCTCCTTATTTTTAAGTAATCCAAAAATCAATGGGCTCCTGCGAAGGAGATGGATTGAGACTGCAACTCTTGAAGCCCTAGTGAAAATTGCAGCAAGTGGATTTGCAATTACATGGGCGTGGTTTGGGTAATGCCGACTAACCCTGCGCCAAGCCAAATAGGAAAAAGACATGATGGTCACATCAATTTCTGAGTTTCTAATCTCATTAGATCTAGTGTTTAGAGCTTGAATCACTCTCTTCTCAATTAGACCTCCGGTTTTTACGGGATGCTTAGTTTCAATGAGCAAATCTTTCTTCTTATCTATAGAGATGTCTAGGAGCTCATTCAAAGTTAGTACTTCGGTCATCGCTTGTATCTCTTGTAAACTTAGCTCTGAAACTTTTCGAGATTTTCCCGTGATACGTTCAGTATTTGCATCGTGAAAACAAACAATTTGTAAATCTCTTGTAAGTCGGACATCGCATTCAAACCCATCTGCCCCCACCTCAGCTGCAGCCAAATAGGCTTCCCTGGTCATCTCTGGATATTTATGACTATATCCCCGATGGGCAAATATCTTCATTCTTCCAAATCATCACTAAATGAGATTGATGCGCTGGCTTTTGCATATCTCATCAATGATCGTGACGTATTCGATATAACCGAATTTTGCAGTCTCGTCCCAAGAAATATCACTAATGTATTAGATGCGTTTATCTCACCTTGAATATTGAAATATAGTAGGAGCGCTAAGAGAATCAGAGTGCCACTGGCCGAAATCAGAGCCCCGCTTTCACCTGCTCTAATTCTCTCGGCATAGCGCTTCTCGGGCTTTAATTGCTGCTTACTGGCTTTCTCATCCAACTTACCTTGAGTTTTAATCTGCTTTTGAAAGATGCTCCCGACTACCTGAAGAATAACCAGTATTACCAGGAGATTTGCAGCCGCGATTATGGGATTTAAAAGGAAGAAAAATATTATTATTGCAAGTAATTGAGCAGCAAAACTCAATACGTTCGTTATTTCAAATGCCATCGTCCATTCGCGGTTTTCCTCTTTTCTTGTTCGCTCTCTTTTTGCAGCGCGAAAAGATCGGGCAAAAGCCTTAACACGATAATTCCTCTGATAGTACTGACTCAAGCGGGTTGTAATAAAGAATACGAAGAATCCAATAATGGCTAGAGCAAGGATGTTGGAATCTAGTTCCCCCTCATTAAGAACTAGGGTTGCAAAGAATTTCATTACTAATAACTCAGATACTGAAATAGTTGCAGCAATCGCAGAAAGAAGAAGCAACATATAGCGAAATTTGCCACGGGGGAAAAGGTGACGAAACCCAGAGACCATCTGGTTATAGATAAAGGTCATATTTCTAGATCAAACTCCTAGAAATGCAGCGCCCACCAACAATGTGGCCCATAGAGCGTGAAACGGTAGCATCCAATTAGAAATTGTTGTCACTGCAGCTTTTTCACTCTCTTCCACTAGAGAAAAGGATTTAATTTTAAGCAGTTCTTTTAGGCCTACAGAAAGGACCAATAGTGTGGCTACCCAAGCAACCATGCAATAGGGGCAAAGGGCACCTATTTCAAATATTGTCTGGAAAGCCAGCCAATGGCAGAAAACAACTGCTAGTGCGGTTCCAGAAACTAGGAACTGCCAGAAGAGTTTTGGGAAGCTTACTTTCAAAAATAGAGCAACGGAGATTGCAATCATGATGGCGAAAGTTGCAATACCGATTAGTGAATTGGGAAAACCGAAGACCTCTGCTTGATCTGAGAGCATCACACTTTTACAGTTTACGGTTGCGTTTATATTACAAGAGGGCGTAAAACCAGCATCCTTTAAGATTTTGAACTTATCGATAGTTAAAATAAACGAGGCCAATAATCCACTGACTCCGGCAACGAGCAATGCCCAAGCCGAAATTCGACTATCTGACTTCATGCACCGAGTATAAAGTTATCCTGCTATATCCGCACTCCTGCCCTTGTTCCTAGTTTTCTCACTGCCCTCTCAGCAGCTCTTCTCCATAATATGGCTAACTATCAGGCCAGTTAGAAATTAAGTCATAAATTAGAAGAAGGGCTGCTGAGAGGATTCCTCCGACCCAAATTCCCACTCCAACGCCCCATTGCAACTCAATGGAAGCCCAAACAGTTGCGATAAAGATGGTAACCATCGCCAGATCAAAGATCACTCTCTCTTTTGAATTCATGGCTAAAGCAT
>CANNDP010000100.1 GCA_947503395.1 Actinomycetota bacterium | reverse complement strand
GCTAATCCTTCCTATAACCGCTCTGATGTCTCTGCCTCTTTTCAAGAAGCAGTTGTTGATGTCTTACTTGATAAGGCGATTAAGGCCTGCCTATCCAGCGGAATTCAAACCTTGATAATTGCCGGAGGGGTTGGGGCAAACTCTCGCCTTAGAAGCCTTGCAGCTTCCAGGTGTGATCAGGCAGGCCTTGAGCTTCGATGCCCCCCTGCCAATCTCTGCACCGATAATGGGGCGATGGTGGCTGCCCTGGGCTCCCTTGCCATCTCAAGCGGGATTGCCCCCTCAAAGCTAGGCATTCAGGTCGCCTCTGAGATCAGCCCTTCGGTAGCTATCTGGGCCTAGGGCACCTTGCGGATTTGAGAACGGGAATAGAGGCCTCTAGGCTTGGCGTTAGCACTCAGCGGGTGAGAGTGATAAAACACCCGAAGTAGGAAAAAACTCGATGAAGAAGGAGCAATAACGATGGCCATTGCCATTAAGCCGCTTGAAGATCGTATCGTTATCAAAATTAACGAAGCTGAAGAGAAGACCGCATCAGGTCTAGTTATTCCAGATACTGCAAAAGAGAAGCCACAAGAGGGCACAGTAGTTGCAGTTGGTCCAGGACGATTTGATGATGGAGTTCGCGTGCCAATGGATATCAAAGTTGGCGATGTAGTTCTCTATAGCAAATACGGTGGAACTGAAATCAAGCACGGCGGCGAGGAATATTTAGTTCTCTCAGCCCGTGACATTCTTGCAGTAATCGCGAAGTAATTAAAGAAGAAGAGAAGATAACTAAACATGGGTAAATCACTGCAATTTGATGAAAATGCTCGTCGCGCTATGGAGCGCGGAGTAAATATCCTGGCTGATACTGTCAAAGTAACGCTAGGACCTAAGGGACGTAACGTAGTTATTGGCAAGTCATTTGGCGCGCCTTTAATTACCAATGATGGTGTAACCATTGCTAAGGAAATTGAACTATCTGATCCTGCTGAAAATATGGGAGCTCAATTAGTTAAGCAGGTTGCGGAAAAGACCAATGATGTTGCAGGAGATGGCACTACAACTGCCACAGTTCTTGCCCAGGCAATGGTCCGTGAAGGCCTACGAAACCTTGCAGCTGGAGCCCAGCCAATGGGAATCAAAGCTGGAATTGAAGCAGCAGTTGCTGCAGTCGTTGAGAAGTTAAGAGCTAACTCCACCAAGATCTCTGCTAAAGAGCAGATTGCAGATGTTGCAACTATCTCTGCTCAAGATCGCAGTATTGGTGATCTCATCGCTGAGGCGATGGATAAAGTTGGCAAAGATGGCGTAATTACTGTTGAGGAATCTTCAACTACCGGCCTTGAGCTGGAATTTACTGAAGGTATGCAATTTGATAAGGGCTATATCTCGCCATATTTTGTCACCGATCAAGATCGGATGGAGGCAACCCTTGAGGATGCCTATATCTTGATCTCTGCTGGCAAAATCTCAGCTCTAGCCGACCTTCTGCCAATTCTTGAGCAGGTTGCAAAGGCCTCAAAGCCGCTATTAATTATTGCTGAAGATGTTGAAGGCGAAGCACTATCAACGCTAGTTGTAAACCGCATGCGCGGGGTCTTTACCTCAGCAGCTGTTAAGGCTCCAGGCTTTGGAGATCGTCGTAAGGCGATGCTGCAAGATATTGCAGTACTAACTGGCGGCCAAGTTATCTCAAGTGAAGTTGGCCTAAAGCTAGATCAGATTTCAATTGACATGCTTGGAAAAGCTCGCAGAATTGTTATTACCAAAGATAACACCACTATCGTTGATGGAGCTGGAAATAAGAAGGATGTGGAAGGTCGCATCGCTGAGTTAAGGCGAGAGATTGAAGCAGCTGACTCTGATTGGGATAGAGAGAAGCTTCAGGAGCGTCTTGCAAAGCTCTCTGGCGGCGTCTGTGTTATCAAAGTTGGAGCACATACCGAAGTTGAATTAAAGGAGAAGAAGCATCGCCTAGAAGATGCAATCTCTGCTACTCGCGCAGCTGTTGAAGAAGGCATCGTGGTTGGCGGCGGAGCAGCTCTAGTTCATGCTGCAACTGTTCTTGATGGCGATCTTGGCCATGAAGGAGATTCAGCAGTAGGTGTTCGCTTAGTTGCTAAAGCTTGCCAAGAGCCACTTCGTTGGATTGCAGAGAATGCAGGACAAGAAGGCTATGTAGTTGTAGCAAAGGTGAGAACGCTCAAGCCAAATGAAGGATTTAATGCGGCAACTGATGAGTATGGCGATCTAGTTAAAGCTGGAGTTATCGATCCAGTCAAGGTCACTCGCTCAGCTCTTGCCAATGCGGCCTCAATTGCTGCGATGTTCATTACCACTGAAGCCCTTGTCTTTGAAACCCCTGAAGATAAGAAGGATGAAGCATCAGGTCATGGCCATAGCCATGGTCCAGGTGGCCATAGTCACTAATTTAAGTGATAAAAAGAGTAAGGAAAGAGCCCTGATGGAAAACATCAGGGCTCTTTCTCTATAAACTCACCGCCATGGTTAGCGAATCTCTCAATATCTCAACTCAAATCTGGGCAATAACCCTTGGGGCCATTTTTCTAGTAACCCTGGGAGATTTGATCTGGGCCTGGTTTCACCGAAACTCTATAACCACCTTAAAAGAGGCGGCAATCTGGACTGGAATTTATGTATCAGCAGCAATTGCCTTTGGAATCTCGCTACGAAGTTGGGGCGGGCAGACCAAGTCGGCTGAGTTTTTTGCTGGCTGGATAACAGAGTATTCACTCTCAATCGATAATCTCTTTGTATTTCTTATTATTTTGTCTCGTCTAAAGATTGAGAGAGAGAAAGAGCAGCTAGTGCTACTTCTAGGGATTTTGATGGCCCTTGTGATGCGTGGCTTCTTTATCATTATCGGCGCCGCCGTTGTGGAGCGCTTTGTAGCCGTATTCTTTTTCTTCGGCGCTATATTGATATGGACTGCATACAAGTTAATTACCGAAGATCCCGAGGAAGATGAGTGGAAAGAAAATCGCGTAATTACCTCACTCAGAAAGCGTGGTTATTCCACCTTCGCTATTGCTCTGGTTGCACTTGGAACGACTGATCTACTATTTGCACTTGATTCAATCCCAGCAATCTTTGGTTTGACTAGAGATCCCTACATTGTCTTTATGGCTAATGCTTTTGCCCTTATGGGTCTTCGCCAGCTTTATTTCCTCGTTGGAATATTACTAAAGCGCCTGGTCTATCTCTCTAAAGGCTTATCAATCGTCCTAGGCTTTATTGGAATTAAGTTAATTATTGAAGCTTTGCATGGAGTTGGCATTGATTACATCTATGGCTTCAAAGTGCCACATGTTTCATTAACTTTCTCACTTGGCGTGATTATCTCTGCCTTGGCAGTAACGACCGTGGTTAGCCTTAGAGCAAGTGGCAAAGATGAAAAAGGTAAAGAGTAAGGATTTGCGCTATGCGCTATGAGGACTGCTCTGACGCGATGCGCGAGAGATGATCTCAAGACGCTCATCTTCAGTTAAACCGCCCCAGATTCCATAAGGCTCTTGTGAGGCAAGGGCGTGAGCTCTACAAGCTGC
>CANNDP010000099.1 GCA_947503395.1 Actinomycetota bacterium | reverse complement strand
GTATAAAAATGTAGACCTGGTACTCCATAATCTAGAAGCTTTTTAGATAGCTCACTTGCAATATCTACACCGACTTTAACCACATCAGCTGGGGTATCCCCTGCTGCCTCAACTCTTCTTTGAATTTCACTTGGGATTGGCGAGCCTGCAAGTTCGCTCATTTTCTTTAATTGAGCAAAGTTAGTAATGGGAAGAATTCCAGGATAGATATCAAGCTTTGAGCCTTTAGCTCTAATCTGATTTACTAAATTGATATAGCCCTTAACATCAAAGAAGAATTGAGTAGTAGCAAAACTTGCTCCGCATCTTTCCTTCTCAAGAAGTACATTTATATCTTGTTCAAAATTTCCCTTTGATGCTGGATGGCCATCAGGAAATGCTGCAACTCCAACTTCAAAGCCCATACTTGATGCAAGAGTGACTAACTGGTCTGCGTGATCGAAGCCTCCAGATGTGCTCTCCCATTTCACGCCAGGTCCACCTTTTAGATCGCCGCGAAGTGCAAGGATTGACTTAATTCCAGAGGCTTTGTATTGATTGAGAATTTCAATTAATTCATCTTTACTAGAGCCAACACAGGTAAGGTGTGCAATCGTTGAGATTCCACTTCTTGCTGTGATCTCTGAGGTAATTCTTACTGTGCGATCTCTAGTTGAACCACCTGCGCCATAAGTAACTGAAACAAAATCAGGTTTATAGACTTCAAGAGCCTTTAGAGCGCTCCATAGACGCTCCTCTCCTGCCTGATCTTTAGGCGGAAAGAACTCAACCGAGAAGGTAGGCGCACTATTCATATAGCGGGAGGGTACCGTTGCGCCGTGAAATCTCCTGACCTATCCCAGCTTCGCGCCGAGATAGATAAGACCTTGGCCTCCTTTACCGTTGCAAGAAGCGCTGCCCTTGTTGATATTGGCCCAGAGCTAGAGCCGGTAGCAAAGGCGATGTCAGATTTTATTACCCAAGGTGGAAAGAGATTTCGACCAATCTTTGCCTATTTAGGTTATTTAGGAAGCGGAGCAGAAGCGCGCGAGGAGATACTTCGTGCCTGCACATCTTTAGAGTTAGTTCATGTCTGCGCACTTATTCACGATGATGTGATGGATGGCTCTGATACTAGAAGAAATAAACCAGCAATACATAAAGCATTTCAGCAATATCACCAAGATTCTTCTTACAAAGGCAGCTCTGAAAGATTTGGAAGCTCTTCCGCAATTCTTATGGGCGATTTAGCTCTGGTCTGGGCCGATCGCTTACTGGTGGAATCTGGAATAAGCGGCGATGAATTTCTTCAAGTGCAATCAGTCTTTGCAGATATGAGAGATGAATTGATGGCTGGCCAATACTTAGATGTTTTAGAGGGCGCACTTGCCACAACTAGTATTGATAGATCTCTAAAAGTTGCTCGATATAAGTCAGGTAAATACTCAATTGAACGCCCGCTTCACTTTGGCGCAGCGCTTTCTGGAAAAAAGGAACTCATGAGCGCCTACTCATCATTTGGACTTCCACTCGGGGAAGCCTTTCAATTACGTGATGATCTCCTTGGCGTATTTGGGGATCCAGAGGTCACAGGAAAACCAGCAGGTGATGATTTAAGAGAAGGAAAGCGAACGGTACTAGTTGCCCTGACCATGCAGGCAGTAGGCAAACAAGAGCGAGAGCTTCTAACTGCCTCACTTGGAGATGAGGGTCTTGATAAAACACAGATTATTAAGCTTCAAGAGATTATTTCTAGCTCTGGAGCTGTCGCTCAAGTTGAGAAGCTCATCACAGAGCTTCGGGATAGAGCCATTTCTGCGTTGCGAGATAGCCAAGTTGAGACAAGTATTCTCTCTGTATTAGAAGAGATGGCAACTATTGCAACGCAACGGAGTCTTTAAATGCGAAAAGTTAAGGGAAAAACAGACCGGGTAGTAGTTGTCGGTGCTGGACTTGCTGGCCTTAGTTGCGCTCTCAGGCTTGCCGGAGCTGGGCGAGAAGTAATTGTGATTGAGCGTGAAGCGGTTCCTGGTGGTCGAAATGGATTAATGAAAAAAGATGGATATTCATTTGATACTGGACCAAGTGTTTTAACTATGCCTGATTTGATTGCCGATGCTCTGGCATGTGTTGGAGAGAAGATAGAAGATTGGTTAGAGCTAATGCCGCTTAAGCCACTATATCGAGCCTTTTATGCCGATGGTTCTCAATTAGATGTTCATGCAAATACGGAACAGATGGAAGCAGAGATTGCAAAAAATATTAGCGCAGAAGAAGCTGCTGGATATCGAAGATATGTTGATTTTGTTACCAAGTTATACAAGTATGAGATGAATGACTTTATTGATAGAAATATTGACTCTCCGCTAAATCTGCTAACTCCTAACCTTGCTCGTTTAATTGCTCTTGGTGGTTTTAGAAAGCTTGCTCCAAAAGTCTCTCAATTCCTAAAAGATCCTAGAACTCAACGCGTCTATTCTTTTCAAGCGATGTATGCCGGGGTTTCACCCCAGCAAGCACTTGCTATTTATGCAGTTATCGCCTACATGGATTCAGTTAATGGAGTTTTCTTTCCTAAAGGTGGAATGCATGCGGTTCCAAGAGCGCTAGCAGGAGCTGCCGAGAAACATGGCGTGACTTTTAAATATAACACCACAGTGACAAAGGTAGAAAAGAGTGGATCTAGAGCAAGTGCTGTGATAACTAGTGATGGCCAAAGAATTGAATGTGATGTTGTGGTGCTAAATCCTGATTTGCCTGTGGCTTGGCGAGATTTACTAGGAAAAACCCCGCTATCGGTTAAACGACTCAATTACTCACCATCTTGTGTAACCATCTTGGCTGGCTCTTCCAAGAGTTATGATCATTTAGCTCATCACAATATTCACTTTGGCCACTCCTGGGATGGAGTCTTTGATGAACTAATTACTAAAAAGCAGTTGATGAGCGACCCAAGCCTTTTGGTGACTCTGCCTTCAAAAGATGATCCAAGCCTTGCCCCAAGTGGAAAACATAGTTATTACATTCTCTTTCCTACGCCAAATCTTGATGCTGATATTGATTGGAAGAAGATGAAGAACGTTTATAAAGATCAAATGTATGCCACGATGCAAGAGCGGGGCTATAAAGATTTTGCAGACTCAGTTGAGGTAGAACATGTAACAACTCCCCTCGATTGGCAAGAGATGGGGATGGAAAGAGGTGCGCCATTTGCAAGCGCGCATACTTTCCTGCAAACCGGACCTTTTAGGCCAAGTAATATGGCAAAGGGATATGAGAATGTGGTCTTTACTGGAAGTGGCACCCAACCTGGAGTCGGAGTTCCAATGGTTCTAATCTCAGGAAGACTTGCAGCAGAGAGAATTGTTGGACCAGTAAAGTAAATATGGATGAGTTAAGCGCTGCTGGAATCCATGATCCTGAGCTACGCAAATCTTATTTGGAGTGCAAAAGGCTCAACTCTCTTCATGGAAAGACTTACTACCTAGCTACTCTCCTTCTTCCAAAAGCTAAGCGCCCACATGTTCATGCGTTATACGGATTTGCTCGGTATGCCGATGAGATTGTCGATGATCTGGCATCAACTCT
>CANNDP010000098.1 GCA_947503395.1 Actinomycetota bacterium | reverse complement strand
AAAAGGGGGGCGTAGAATGGGCAACTACCGTGGCTAAATCCTGGACAGATGGTGCGCCGAGCCCCAAGGCGCTTCAAGAACATGCGCACTTGAGGGACCCTTTCACATACCGTTTAAAGAAGTTTTTCCTTGGAGCTCCGCTAAATCGCCACACTTTAAGTCATCAAAGATTAAAAAAGCGCTATGCCCTTGGAATTCTATCCTCGGACTGTATTTCATCTTCAGCATATGGCTCTGAGCAAATTTTAATTGCGCTTCTTCCAGCCTTTGGCCTTGCTGCATTTACATTGCTGATGCCCATGACCTTTGTAGTGTTGACAGTGCTTTTAATTATTACACTCTCATACCGAAATGTAATTTCTGTTTATACCCAATTTGGTGGCGCATACATTGTTTCTAGAGATAACTTTGGACCAGTAGTTGCTCAGATTGCGGCCGTTGCTCTAATCCTTGACTACATAGTGACTCTTGCTATTCAAACTGCTGCAGGGGTTGCAGCAATCATTTCAACATTTCCTGAACTAGCTCCTTGGAAGATTCATATGTGCTTTGCGGTGATAGCACTTCTCTCTTTTGGAAACTTAAGAGGCGTTAAAGAAGCAGGAAGGGCATTTGCGCTTCCTACCTATTTATTCGTGGGTTCTATGTTTACCGTCTTTGCAATTGGAATCTATCGGGAATTGACCACTGGACTACCAAGGCTTGATCCTAGCGTTGAAGGAGCTATCGAAATTGGTAGCGAGCAAGGCCTGCTCTCTGCGGCTGCAATATTTATTCTTCTTAGAGCATTTGCAAATGGTGGCTCTTCTCTAACTGGCCTTGAGGCTATTGCTGATGGAGTTGGCCTCTTTAAGAGCCCTGAATCGGTTAACGCCAAAAAGACTCTGGTAATTATGAGCATGATTTTAGGTTCTTTAGTACTTGGCGTCTCTTATTTTGCGCACCGTATATTGGCAGTCCCATATCAAGATGAAACTCCGACGGTGATTTCGCAGGTGGCCTCAACCATCTTGGGAGATGGCACTTTTGGTTCAATCTTCTTCATAATTGTGCAAGCAGCAACAATGTTAATTCTCTTTGCGGGAGCAAATACCACATTTAGCGCGTTTCCAATTGTAGTTAATTACGCTGCTGCTGATGGCTATCTACCAAAATGGTTAACAAAGCGTGGGCATAAACTTAATTTCTCAAATGGGATATTAGTTTTATCATCTGCCGCTTTGATCCTGGTGCTTGTTACTGCTGGTTCAATCTCTTATCTAGTTGCATTTTACGCCTTAGGTGTTTTCACCGCTTTCACCCTCTCAGGTCTTGGAATGGCTAAATATAACTACGTCAATAGAGACGGTTCCTGGAAATTAAAATTTGCCATCAATGCAATTGCTGGTGGACTATCGCTGATCATTGTAATTATTTTTTCAATCGTTAAATTCACTGAAGGTGCATGGGTGGTACTAATTGTGGCTCCAATTCTTGTCACTGCATTTCTCCGGTTAAGAAAACGATATGAATCAGAGCAAAGTGCTTTGCTGGTTAGAAAGGAGCAGGAGCGAGCTCTTTCTATGACTCGACATGATGTCACTGTATTGGTTGATTCCGTGGATCTAGCAACGGTAGGGACAGTGCGGTATGCCCGTTCATTAAATCCAAGGTCAATACATGCTGTTCACTTTGTCTTAGATGACCGTCGTGCTGAGGTAATTCGAAAAGAATGGATGAGTAATCACGGAGTAGATGATGTTCCAATTGAATTTATAGATTGCCCAGATCGTAGATTGCCAAATTCAGCGGTTGATTATGCAATTCGTGCCACACAGAATCCTGAAGTGGAATTAACTCTGCTTCTCCCTAGACGTGCATATCGGGGTTTTCTGGGTCGATTGCTACACGATCAAACGGCAGAGCAAATTGCTCGCCCAATCTCACAACTTCCTAGAGTAGTTGCAACTATTGTTCCCTTTGACATCGACAAAATTATCTCTGGGCAAGCACAAATTGCGCCAAAAGTTGAAGAAAGGGTAGCGCCCAAGGTCAAAGCAGAGACACCGATGCGAGCTCAAAGTAATTGGCTCCAATCATCTGAGGTAGTTAGCCACTATCAAGAATCTATGATGCCGATTGGAAACATTATTTGGCGCAAGAGAGCTCATGTCGCAGGAAAAGTAACTGCGATTAGACCTGCTGCTATGGATAGCGCACCAACTTTAGAAGTTGAGATCTGGGATGAGAGCGGCGGAGTTACCCTGCAATTTCTAGGTCGCAGGGAAATAGCAGGACTTGAAGTTGGTTCAACACTAATTGCAGAGGGTATGGTCGGTGAACATGATGGCTCACTCACAATTCTCAATCCTTCGTATGAGATAAGGGTTTAGCTTTGATTAGAAGATTGCTAAGCAAAAGCAGCGCTAGATGGTTCATTGTAGGAAGTTCTACTTTCCTCATTGATACCGGGCTCTTTTTATTTGTGCTCTCACTGACAGATATCGTTATTGCATCAAATCTATTCTCTGGAGCGATTGCAACGCTATTTAACTATCTATCTCACTATCACTGGTCCTTTGCTAGCGATAGGGAGCATAAACAGTCAACATTGATATACCTAACCTTTTTCTTCATTTTTCTATTTCTAGGAACCACACTTGTGACCACCTTGGTTAACTCTGGTCTAGAACCTGCCTTTGCAAAGGTTGGTAGCGCGCTCATTACTGCTCCGATTAGTTTCTTTATAATGAAGTTTGTAACCTTTAGTCGACGCAGTGATGCGAAATAGATTAATAATCGTCCCTACCTATAACGAGTTATCTAATGCTCCTTTACTAATTAGGCGCATTTTTAAACAAATTCCAAACTCTGATGTCCTAGTAGTTGATGATGGATCCCCTGATAAAACCGGAGATGCGATAAGAGAGCTACAGCAAGAATTTCCCACACTTCAACTCTTGGAGCGAAAAACTAAATTAGGCCTTGGAAGTGCTTATCGCTTGGGTTTTGCTTGGGGCTTAGAGCGAGGATATGAAGAGCTAATTGAGATGGATGCCGATCTATCTCACAGAGTGCGAGATTTAAAGAAAATGATTGATGAAAAAGAATTACAACCCAATACAGATTTAGTAATAGGAAGTAGATGGATTCCTGGAGGAAAGACCGAGAATTGGTCTAGGGGACGGGAGTTACTATCAAGAGCTGCAAATCTCTATGTTCGAGCCATGGTGGGTCTGGGAGTTAGAGATTCAACTGCTGGGTTTCGCATCTACTCCGCATCAATGCTGAAAAGACTTAATATGGAATCGATAAAGAGTGAGGGTTACTCATTTCAGATAGAGATGACAAGAGCTGTTCACAAACTTGGCGGAAAGATAATTGAAGTTCCAATCACATTTAGAGAGCGCGAAAATGGCGTGAGCAAGATGTCAAAGAAAATTGTTGGAGAAGCAATGATTCTCGTAACTCTTTGGGGATTAAAGCGGTTTTTAAGAGTTAAATAACTGGCGGTGGCGGTGGGATTTGAACCCACGGTTGGGTTTCCCCAACACGCGCTTTCGAGGCGCGCTCCTTAGGCCGCTCGGACACGCCACCGTAGGTGA
>CANNDP010000097.1 GCA_947503395.1 Actinomycetota bacterium | reverse complement strand
CACTTCACCGCTAGGGCTCGCTTTACTATCAAGCGAATGATTTTATTTATCTTGGCAGGAACCCTTCCAATTGCTTCATTTATTGCTGAGCGGCGAGTTATGAGGCAATTTCCCCTCTCATGAGAGCCAAAACTTTAATCAAGTCAGCGCTCTATCCCCTCTATGAAAAGCGCTTACTTGCAAAGCTTGATCTAAGTAGGACCCCGCGCCATATTGCAGTGATTTTAGATGGCAATAGAAGATGGGCAAAAGAGAATCCTTCACTAAATGGTGACACCTCATCAGCTCATGGCCATAGAGCTGGGGCGAGCAAGATTATTGAGCTACTCACCTGGTGTGAGCAGACTGAAATAGATGTAGTGACGCTATGGCTGCTATCAAGTGATAATTTAAATCGAAGCCCCCAAGAGCTAGATTCTTTGATGCAGATTATTGGATCAAGTGTTGAGTCCCTTGGCGATACTGGTAGATGGAGCATTAAGGTCTTAGGCTCTCTTGAACTACTTCCTGAAAAACTTGCAGCACAGCTAAGGGCAATTGAGCAAGAGAGCGCAGGTATTGCTGGTCTAAAAGTTAATGTGGCAATTGGCTATGGCGGCAGACTTGAGATAGTTGATGCTGTTAAGAGCTATCTAGATTCAGCAAAGAGCTCTGGAAAAGATATAACGCAAATAAGAGATGAATTAACCGTTAATTCACTAGATCAATATCTCTACACCGCAGGGCAACCAGATCCTGAGTTAGTGATTAGAACATCTGGGGAGCAAAGACTTGGCGGGTTTCTGCTCTGGCAGAGCCATCAATCTGAATTTTATTTCTGTGAGGCTTACTGGCCAGATTTTCGCCGGGTAGATTTTCTTCGAGCACTTCGAGCCTATTCGATGAGAGAGCGGCGCCTCGGCCGGTAGTTAAAACCTCAAGTTGAACTTGAGCGTGTCGCGTGATTTCAAAGCCTTTAGGACTTACCTTTTTCTCGTGGTACTTCCCCGGCAAATCTGCCTAATTCAGGCGGAAAAAGCCCTATAACAACAGAATAAGCAAGGAGTTCCGTGGCCCGCGCTAGCTCCGAAGGTCGCAAGACCTACGTTCTAGATACCAGCGTCCTGTTAGCAGACCCCTCCGCCTTCTTCCGCTTCGATGAGCATGAAATCATCATTCCAATAGCGGTAATCGGAGAACTTGAATCAAAGCGAGATCATCCCGAGCTTGGATACTTTGCTAGAGCAGCTTTAAGAAAGCTTGATGATTTAAGAATTACCCATGGAAGACTCGATAAACCCTTAAAAATCACGGCAACTGGCGGCACTCTCTCAGTTGAGTTAAACCATACTGATACTTCATCGCTGCCTCATGGATTCTTGCGTGATGGCACAAATGATTCAAGAATTTTGGCTGTTGCTAGAAATTTAGTAAGTGAAGGAAAAGATGTCGTTCTAGTTACTAAAGATCTCCCTTTAAGAGTCAAGGCATCATCAGTTGGAGTAAGCGCGGATGAGTATCGCGCAGAGCTTGCGCCAAATAGCGGTTGGACTGGAATGGCTGAGGTGAGCGTTGGAAGTAAAACTATTGATGCACTCTATGCTGGCGAGAAGGTCAGCGCTGCTGAGGCTAAAGATCTTCCAGTTCACACCGGAGTAGTGCTTCACTCTGAAAAGGGCAGCGCTCTTGCAAGAGTTAATGCCGATAAAACTCTCTCACTTGTCAGGGGAGATAAGAGCGCATTTGGAATTCATGGCAGATCTGCTGAGCAGCGAATAGCACTTGATCTGCTCCTTGATAATGAGATTGGAATTGTCTCCCTGGGAGGAAGGGCTGGAACTGGAAAGTCTGCTCTTGCTCTCTGCGCCGGCCTTGAGGCAGTTCTTGAAAGACGCCTCCATAAAAAGATAATTGTCTTTCGCCCGCTCTATCCAGTTGGAGGACAAGAGCTTGGATACTTGCCAGGAAGTGAAGGGGAGAAGATGTCTCCTTGGGCGCAAGCAGTCTTTGACACTCTAGGAGCTGTGGTCTCTGCCCAGGTAATTGAAGAAATTTTAGATCGCGGACTTATTGAGGTTCTGCCCCTAACTCATATCCGCGGCCGCTCACTCCATGACTCATTTGTAATTGTCGATGAGGCGCAATCTCTAGAACGCGGAGTTTTATTAACTGTGCTCTCTCGAATCGGGCAAGGCTCAAGGGTGGTACTCACCCATGATGTGGCCCAGAGGGATAACCTGCGGGTTGGTCGCCATGATGGCGTTGTAGCCGTTGTTGAGTCTCTTAAGGGCCACCCTCTCTTTGCCCATGTAACGCTGACCCGCTCTGAACGTTCTCAGATCGCAGCTTTGATAACTGAGCTTCTTGAAGATCCAGTCCAGCTATATGCATAATAATTGGGGTTTTACTACAAATAGGGCATAACGGACTTTATAGGGGCTGACCTGCACTTTTCTTATCCACATTTGCTGTGAATTTAATCTTTTTACGCCACTCGCAGGTTTTAATTTGCCCCTCACCCCTTCCTTTGTAACCCTAAGCCCAATTCCCCCAGTAATACCCACGAGCCTGGCTCTGATTTGTTCAACGCTAAGGAGGTAGAAAGATGTTGCTAAACCGGCGCGCAATTGTTGCCCTGGCCTTTGCAACCCTTCTTATCTCCTCGGTTGAGATCTCCCATGCCCAACCCCTTCAAGCAGATCGCCTAGAGCTACTAGTTGCCGACTCAACCGAAGCACTTAAAGTCAGCGTGCCAGGAGATCTAGAGCCGAATTGGCCGACGCTAATTGAGATGAGCGATCGCTCATCGCTTATGGCCTGGGATATGTTGCTGGTTTCGGTGATGATTAAAAAAGTTGAGTTAGCCAAAAGCGCTAAGGGGGCGAGAAAAGTTGGCAAAGAGATGGCTAAGGAGTCTTATGGCTGGGGCAGCTACCAGTTCTCCTGCCTAGATACTCTATGGACCAAAGAGAGCAATTGGAACTATAGAGCAAGAAATCCTAGAACTGGCGCCCATGGAATTCCCCAAGCCCTTCCTGCCACAAAGATGGAGGTTGTTGGAACTGATTGGAGAACAAATCCAGTTACTCAGATTCAATGGGGTTTGAGATATATCGATATTCGCTATGAAACGCCATGCAAGGCGCTAGCTAAATTTAAGCGCTCTAGATACTACTAAAAAGAGCTCTCTGGCTTTACTCCAATAGTTAACGGTTTGAGTGAGCCGTTGAAGAAATCATTTCCTTTATCATCAACCACAATAAATGCTGGAAAGTTTTCAACTTCAATCTTCCAAACTGCCTCCATGCCAAGTTCTTCATAATCAAGAACTTCAACTTTCTTGATGCAATCTTGAGCAAGGCGAGCAGCAGGTCCTCCAATAGAGCCAAGATAGAAACCACCATTTTTCTTGCATGCCTCAGTCACCTGCTTTGAGCGATTTCCTTTAGCAAGCATTATTAGCGATCCGCCGAGTGCTTGAAAATACTCAACATAGGAATCCATTCGTCCAGCAGTTGTTGGACCAAAAGATCCTGAGGCATATCCTTTTGGAGTCTTGGCAGGCCCTGCGTAATAAACTGGATATCTCTTGAAGTATTCCGGCAGTTCTTTTCCTGAATCAACTAGCTCCTTCAATTTCGCATGGG
>CANNDP010000096.1 GCA_947503395.1 Actinomycetota bacterium | reverse complement strand
GACCAGCGAAAGCTCTTGAAACATGAACCGCATCATTGAACCCTTTGTTTAATAAGATTGCTATGGAGATTAAAGCTGCAATAAAAGGCAGCCTCCAGTCAGAAATTTCATTTTCGGGCCAACCTGAAAGTCGAAGTGCAAATGCAATAGGAATCAAGCTTTCAGTTAGATAGTGCGCAACTCTGTCTAAGAAGACGCCTTTAGGGGATTGAGTATTTTTCCATCTGGCAATTTCTCCATCACAACAATCCCAGAGCATCTGTAGCTGAGAGAGAAAAAGAGCTAGCAAAATACCTTGATAGCCAGGGATTAGTAATGCAGCACTTATAGATAGACCTGTTGCAATCATCAAATATGTTACTCCGTTGGCTGTTATTGGAGTTTTTAGTAGAAGCCTTGTTAAGTAAGGCGAGACTTTGCGCAAATATAGATCAGCAACCCAATGCTCAGCATTGGCTCTTCCAGTGACTGAGGCTGGCTGGGAAATCTCTCGAATCTGCGCAATCGTCGGATTCTTTGGCCTATCTATCATTATCCAACCTTATTGGCTCTATGACTTAAAACCCATTGCGCAGAGGAAATTACTAAGAATAGTGTTGAAAAATACCAGGCAAAGTAATCCAAACCCCAACCACTGAATGCAGCTATTGCTAGAACTAATAATCGCCCCTCGATAAATAACCCAAGGCTTGAGAGCCAGATTGGTTTCTTCTCATTTTGAAGCGAGCGATAAAGGTTGTCATAGTGGTGAAAGACGATGGCAAAGAAAATAATAAATGAGACCATATTTATCTGCTCATTTCTTATGAAAATCCATAACAAAAAGGCAAACTCAATCACTCTCAAGAAAGAGGGTTCTATCCAGTCGAATCTCTTCAGAAATGAGAGTCTTACAAAGAGAGAATCTTGCTGCGCGCTTATCAATATTCCTCGACTTCGCTCCTTCTGCATTTTAAGAGTTCCAATAGTGCGACCTCGAAAAACGACTAAGGCAGATATGAAAGCTAATATCGGCATTACTGTGAATGTGAAACTTGCCCCACCAATCACAGCGCTAGCGCTGATTACCAACCAACGCTCACCTATTGGGAATTGGATAATTTTGCCTAGCCAATAACGCAGGCGGCCTTTAGGTTCACGTTCTGAAGGAAAGATTCCATCAAAATGAGCCGAGAAATCGATTGGAGCTAAGAATTGCTCTTCAGCTCGCTGCTTTATTGAGCGAGCAAAGTTGTAGTCTGAAAGATGTCTAAAGGTTTGTATCAACATCATCACTAATGCCGGGATCCATAAATCTTGCCCTGATTTCTCAGCACCTATAGCAAGTCCTAGAAACACCATGTATTCCTTGACTCGATCTGTCACGGCATCAAGCCAAGCGCCTAATTTGGAAAATTTTCTGGTGTAGCGCGCTAGCTCTCCATCAACACAGTCCACAATGATGCTTAGCTGCAGTAATGCTGCCCCTAGTAAAGTTTGAGAAAAAGTTCCTTTCGTAAAACAAAATGCTGAATAGAGACCAATTGCAAAAGATATTAAAGTCACCTGATTCGGTGTTGCATTAACTCTTACCGCTAACCAAGTTAGAAGCTTAGAAAACTTACGTAAGAAAAATACGGAGTAAAACCCATCATTTGCTCGATTTGCCATCTTAAGCCGCAATTTACCCATGTTTAAATTCGCAAGCTCGCTCTTAACTTTCTCTCTTACTAAATCATCGGAGCTACGCGCGTAAGGTGCTGCCCAAAGTTCAGCGGCATCAACTTGCACTCTAGCTCTCGTTAATGCAACCAAGACCAGATCTATCGCATTACCAGATAGTTCAGAATTGGCCGCACCTTCTAATGCCTTTATTACCTCATCTCGTTGTCTCTGAGAGATTCGAATAGCACCTGCAAAATTACGATTACCAATTGTGACTTTATGTGAACTTGATGAAGCGCTAGCAATCCGATTTTGACGAACCAATGTGTCGCCATTTTTTTGGGTTGAGACAAGAGCTACTGAAGCGCTTCTTGGATAATCAGTGAGGAGTTCTAAATGTGGTTGCGCGATAACTGAGTTCTGATCCAAAAGTAGTAAGTCGCTATCTAAAGCTTTGAAACTATCAAGGATTTCTCTGACCTTTGTCGAAGAGGTAACAACGAGAGAGGTAAGGGATTTATCCATTTCCTGTAGTATAAATCTATGACCCTTCAAGTTGTGATTCTTGCGGCTGGAATGGGCACCCGTCTTGGAAAACCATGGCCAAAGCCGCTTACCCCCTTAGCTGATGGTCGCTCGATTATGGCCCAACAATTAGAAAATGTTGAGAAAGTCTTTGGGCAAGAAGCTCGCGTAACAATCGTAGTTGGATTCAAGATGGAAATGATTATGGAGGCTCACCCCAATGCAGCCTTTATTTATAACGAAGTTTATGATCAAACAAATACATCAAAGAGTCTACTAAAGGCGCTCCGTGCATCCCAAGAGAGTGGCGTTCTCTGGTTAAATGGCGATGTAGTTTTTGATCCAAGAGTTCTAGAGCGCGTGCAATCACGCATGCGTGAGGAGAAATCCTTTGTATGTGTGAATACTTCAGCAACATCGGATGAGGAAATTAAATACACCGTAGATTCAAATGGGAATATTAATTCTTTATCCAAGCAAGTAGTCAATGCCTTAGGCGAAGCAGTGGGGATTAATTTTATCGGTAAGGGCGAAAAAGCAGCTGTAATTAACCATCTAGAGGAATGTGCTGATAATGACTATTTTGAACGAGGCCTTGAATTAGCCATAGAGAAAGCAGGTATCAAACTCGAGCCCGTTGATATTTCTGATTTGTTTGCTGTTGAAGTTGATTTCCAAGCAGATTTAGAGAGAGCAAATAAAGGACTGATCTAAATCTGATTACGAGTACGAGAGATTTGCGCTCGCAACTTTCTCCGATAACGTTCAACTAAATTCTTTCTAATCCAGCTTAACGGTAACCTCTTGATTAGATCCTTATTAAATCCCAGCATTACTTGAGCAATATGCGCTATCGATATCTCCGTTGGATAGACCGGATCTCCCTCGGGCACCGATGCTGAATCTAAAGTATTGATATCTCCGATGATTATTGCTCCGCTTGCTACGAGCTCACTTTTATTCTGCGCTCCGATCTCATTGCCCTTTTCTATTGCCCATTTAGGAGTTAGTAACTTAGCCGAATCACTTGGAGACTCAATTTCATCAGTTAATCGCCTTATATATCCATCCCTGATAAAGATTTCGTACTCATTCCATGTTCTGTCTTTAGGAAATTGTCTATTTAATTCTATAAGTAGGGTTATTTCTGCAAGATTTAAAGAACGGTTACTACCTATTTTTTGAGGCTTGATAAAGTCTTTGGGTAGCCCTAAATATTGATTTATTGAGTCATAGAGAAATTCTGGTTTTGATTCGTCCACAATTAGTACAGTTACGTTTCCTGTTCCTAAGACTTTTACCCACTTTGCAACCACCTGCCCATGGAAATGACGCATCCAGAAAGTTGGATTGATCTTTGACTCACCGGGTTTATCTAGTACCGAATGCAGCCAGGCCACATAGTCTGCCGTAATCCCATACTTCAAATACTGTTGATAAGAAGAGCCAAGAAGCTTTACCAAAGGCCTAACGGTAAAGAGCGCTTCGATTCTTCTTCCT
>CANNDP010000095.1 GCA_947503395.1 Actinomycetota bacterium | reverse complement strand
GTGAGGCAATAGTTAATGTCGGCGAGCGATTCATTAATACTCCAACAAATTATGACAATCTCACCCCAGGGCGCCTATTTTCTCTAGAGTCTCTTCCGACCTTTACTATTAGAGTAAATAACTTTTCAGCCACCTATGATCGTCAAACTACTCAAGCCTTAGATTATGAGTTAAAAGTCACCACTAAAGATTCTCTAGATTCATCTGAGGTCAATCAGATAGTTAAGGTAAATAAGCCGCTCACCTTTGGCTCAACAAGGGTTTATCTCCAAGCAAATGGATACTCACCTCTTGTTACAGTTAGAGATAGCGCAGGTCTTGTTAAATTCGAAGGCCCAGTTCCATTTCTCCCCCAAGATTCAAACTTAAGTTCAATAGGTGCAATCAAGGTTCCTGATATGGATCCACAGATTGGCTTTGTAAGCTCTTTTTTCCCAACTGCTGCAAGAGATGAAGTTCGTGGTGGGTTTTCTTCATTTCCTGAACTACTTGATCCAAGGCTTTTACTTTCAGTTTGGAAAGGGGATTTGAAGATGGATGATGGCGTTCCACAATCCATCTATCGAATCGACACTACAGATATGGAGCGAATTGGGCTCTGGGCTCTTAGCATCGGTGAGAGCTACTCCTTTGAGGTGGGGTCAATCACATTTAATGGAGTAGTTCCATGGGTAAACCTTCAAGTAGTTAGAGATCCCGGTAAGCAATACGCTCTCATTGGAAGTATTCTCGCCATTACAGGTCTTCTTATCTCACTCTTTATTCGTCAGAGACGAATTTGGGTTAGAGAAGTTGGGGGCAACTTAGAAATAGCTGGCCTTGCTCTCAATAAGCTACCAGGGCTAGAAGATGAGATAGGCAAGATGATTCAAGAGTTAGGTGATCAAAAGTGAGTCAGAGTGATTGGGCATATCTATCAAATGATCTAATTTATGTTGCTCTTGCTCTCTATGCGCTCTCATTTCTCTCCTACACCTATGAAACTGCATTTTCACTACGTGCAAATAAAATTTCAGGTGATAAACACCTAGATCGAAGTATTACTACTAAGTCAAGAAAAGTAGCCAGCATCGTATTCTTCTTAGCAACTGCATCCCTGACCCTGGCAGTAATTGCGCGCGGAATATCGGCAGAGCGAATACCACTTGGCAATATGTATGAATATTCAATAACTGGCGCAATGACTTTTGCGCTGGCATATTTAATAATTGGGCTTAAATATGACTTAAGTTGGCTTGGTCTACCTAGTTCAATTCTGATTCTTTTAATCCTTGGAACAGCTATCACTCTTTTATATAGACCAAGTGCTCCACTAGTTCCAGCGCTGCAATCTAGCTGGTTAGTGATTCACGTATCTTCAGCAATTCTCTCTGGTGGAATCTTCTTGCTTTCAAATACGGTAGCTGGCGCTTATCTCTGGCTAGACCGTATTGAGAGAAAAGGTGAGAGAGGTGAGTTTGCAAAAAGACTTCCATCACTTGAGAGCTTAGATCAACTCTCATATCGCTTAGTAGCATTTGTATTTCCGCTATGGACCTTTGCAGTTATCTCTGGCGCTATCTGGGCAGAGGCAGCTTGGGGTCGCTATTGGGGATGGGATCCAAAAGAGACTTGGGCATTTATTACCTGGATTCTCTATGCCTCATATTTACATGCGCGAGTGACCGCAGGATGGAAGGGAAGAAAGGCAGCTTGGCTCTGCCTGATTGCTGGATCTTCCTATCTATTTAATTATGTTTATATCAATGTATGGGGAAGCGGAAGACATACCTATAGCGGTCTATAGATCAAACTTTGCTCGTAAACCCTCTGGAACTAAGTGAAGATACTTCTCGCTATTTTTCTTAATATAGGCAGAGACAAAAGAACAGTAAGGCGCAACTTCAAGATTTGGTTCAAGTGCTTCATCTAAAGCTTCTTTTATTAGTTGACTGCCCAACCCTTTACCACCAAATTTAGGATCTATTTCTGTATGGGTATAGGAAATTATTTGGTTTTCAATCCTAAAGTCTGCAAAGCCTGCTAGCTCTCCATCAAAATAGATTTCAAATCTATTGAGCTCTTCACTTTTCAAGATAGAAATACTCATAAGAGCACCGTATCAAAAAGGACTATTGTTGATAAGAACCCAGCCATGCTTCATAATTCTTATATGTCTACCAAGATAACTGTTACAGAACTCTCAAGCGATGATTGGCCTCGTTTAAGAGATCTGCGACTAGCAGCCCTTGCCGATAGCCCAGCAATACTTGCAGGCAAATTAGATGAAGAACGAAATTTCACAGAAGAGCAATGGCGAGAGACTTTCAAGAAACTTTCATATGTTGTGGCATCAATTGATGGAAAAGATGTAGCAATGATTAACGTAGAAAACTTGGTAGGAGACTTCGGGGCAACATGTTGGCTAGGCGGTCTCTGGTCTAATCCAGAGTATCGAAGTTCTGGCGCGGTCAGAGCGATTTTTAATTACATGGATTCTGTTGCTAGTAAGCGTGGCTGGATGGTTCAAGGTTTGGGAGTGATGGAGAGCAACACCAGTGCCATTGCAGTTTTTGAAAAGTATGGTTTTACCAAACGAGGCGAGCGTGTTGAAAGTAGAGGAAAGCCAGGAAACTATTACTTTAGAATGATTAAGAGCTTATAACTTCCCAAGAAAATCAGGATTATCATCTGGTGGAACTATCTTTCTCTTGCGCCTTCCTCGCCCGTTTCCTTTTGGGCGACCAGCAATAATCCAGGCAATAGACCCAATAGCTGGAACAAAAATAATGATGACTAGCCAAGCCCATTTAGGCAAACTTCTAATGTTATTTTCTGCAGTGCGCGAGCAATCAATGATGCTAAATATCATCAAAGCCAGAGTGATAATTGCAGCTATTACTGCCCAGCGGACCATGGATTTATTTTACCGCGCAACTAACAAGGCCGCTAAAGAAAGAGCTGCAGCATAAATAATCTGAATTCGACCAGTTTTAGCCAGGAGGTTCACTAGTTCCATCCCGCTTGCGCCTTGCTTTACTGATCTAACAGATTTAATCGCAAGTGGCGCGCTTATTAAAGCTATTAGGTAGTAGGGGGAGAAAATACTTAAAGCGGCTGAAATCACAAGAGCAAAGAAGATTAGCCATCGATATAAATCGCGGCTCTGGGCATCACCGAGGATTACTGCCAGGGTTCTCTTTCCTACTTGAGAATCTTTAGGTAAGTCTCTCAAGTTATTTAAGACCAATATTGCGCATGAGAGTGCTCCTAGAGCAAATGAAGCAAGTAGAACTTGCGATGAGAATTCTTCTACATGAACATAGTAAGTTCCATTTGTCGCAATAACTCCAAAGAAGATAAATACTGAGACCTCACCAAAGCCCATATATCCATAAGGTTTAGAACCAGAGGTATATCCCCAAGCAGCAGCGATCGAGATTAAACCAATTGGAATTAGCGCCCAGGAAGTTCTATAAGAGAGCAAAAGCCCAGCAAGGCCAGCTAGCGCAAACGATAGAAAGGCTGCGCTTCTTACTGTATTTGGTTTTGCAAGCCCTGATGCCACCAAGCGAATTGGTCCAACTCGATCATTATCGGTGCCTTTAATTCCATCTGAATAATCATTTGCATAATTGACTCCAATTTGAAGGGATAAAGCAACGGTCAAAGCAAGAAAAAAGTGAAGTAG
>CANNDP010000094.1 GCA_947503395.1 Actinomycetota bacterium | reverse complement strand
TTGCGCCAAGTAACTTCATTCTGGCAACGTTTAGAGATTGGCGTTTTGTATCTTCCTCGCCCATATAAACCACACACTCAAGACCAAGTAGGGCTGCTGCAGTTGCTGAAGCAACACCATGTTGGCCTGCTCCCGTTTCAGCGATTATTCGCTTCTTACCCATTCGTTTGGTGAGAAGTGCTTGACCAAGAACATTATTAATTTTATGGCTCCCGGTGTGATTCAAATCTTCACGCTTTAAAATAATTCTTGCATTTCCAGCATGCTCTGCAAATCTCTTAGCCTCAGTGATAATTGATGGCCGACCGGTATAGCTCTTATGTAAATGGTTTAGCTCTCTCTGAAATTCAGGATCTTTAGAAGCCGAGTTATGAGCTGCCTCTAATTCATCTAACGCACCAATTAGTGCCTCTGGGACAAAGCGCCCACCATAGGGGCCAAAGTGGCCAACAAGTTCAATGCGCTCCATACCCTTTAGTCTACTTTCCCTTAAGAGTTTGCAACATTTAAGAATTCACGAACGCTAGCTGCGGGATTCTCTGATTTCACAAGAGCCTCCCCTACCAAGATCGCATCTGCTCCAGCCATCAAGGCGCCTTGCCCATCTCTAGGCTCTGACATACCGGACTCTGCAATGCGAATGATTCCAGTTGGAATAAGAGGTAGAAGCTTTGAGAAATTACTCTTTTCAATCTCTAGAGTTTTTAGGTTTCGTGCATTTACTCCAATCACTTTTGGGTCTATGGCAAGCGCTCGTTCAAGTTCCTCTTGATTGTGAACCTCTATAAGTGCTTGCATTCCAAGATCTATAACTAGCTGATAGAGCTGCCCAAGTTCTTCATCACTTAGCGCTGCAACAATTAGCAGGATTAGATCTGCCCCGTAGGCTCTTGATTCTCGAACTAAATAGTCATTAACTATAAAATCTTTCCGCAGCAGCGGGATTGAGACCTCTTCTCTAACTTTTGCAAAATCCTCTAGCGATCCACCAAAGCGTCTTTGCTCAGTCAATACGCTAATAACTGCTGCTCCGCCCTCTTGATATTGTCTTGCTAGTTTTTCTGGAGATGGTATTTGAGCAAGAGATCCCTTACTGGGGCTAGAGCGCTTAACTTCGGCAATAATTGAAAACTTCTGCCTGCTTAGAGCTGACAAAACATCAAGAGGCTTAGCAGCTAATGCCATCTTCTCCTCTAATTCAGAGTTAGATAGTTGGCGCCTTGCTTGATCTTCTAAAACGCCAGCGATTATTGAATCAAGAACGCTCATCGCAACTAACCCTCTTGCCTAAGTGATTCCAGTGAGTTTGCCGCTTCAATTGCGCCAAGCACTGCCGCAGCTTTATTGAGGCACTCCTCATACTCACTAACTGGATTTGAATCTGCAACTATTCCGGCCCCTGCTTGCACATATGCTTTCTTATCCTTTATCACTGCAGTTCTAATTGCAATGCAGGTATCAAGATTTCCAGTGAAATCTATATATCCAATAGCGCCACCGTAGATTCCTCGTCTTGATGGTTCTAACTCTTCAATTATCTCCATCGCTCTGGGCTTAGGTGCTCCCGAGAGGGTGCCTGCTGGAAATACCGCATATAAAGCCTCCACGGATGACTTAGCACTATCTAGTTCGCCTATAACGGTAGAAACAATATGCATGACATGGGAATATCGCTCAATCTGCATAAACTCAACAACATTAACGCTGCCAGGTGCGCAAACTCTTCCCAAATCATTTCTTCCAAGATCTACCAGCATTAGATGCTCAGCGCGCTCTTTAGGATCTGCCAAAAGCTCCTCGCCTAGCCTTAAGTCTTCTTCTTGATTTGTTGAACGTTTTCGAGTTCCGGCAATGGGATGCACCATTACTTCACTGCCAGTGACTTTAACCAACGCCTCTGGACTTGAGCCAACAACACTTAATCCATCTGCAAATCTGAAGTGATACATATATGGACTGGGGTTGTGGAGCCTAAGCATTCGATATGCATCAAGTGAGGATGCTTGGCAATCCATCGTAAATCTCTGAGATAAGACAACTTGGAATGCCTCGCCAGACCTAATCTGTTCTTTGATGCTTTCAACGCTTTTACAGAATTGATCTTTAGTGAAATTAGCAGTAAAGCTTGGCGCTGACTTCTTTCCTATCTTAGAAATATTACTATCTATCTTATTTAGAAGCGCCTCCTGCATTTTATCTAATCGATTTATAGCCGATTGATATGCAAGATCTACTCGTTCATCGGAGCCATCCCAATTAATAGCATTAGCTATCAGAATCACAGTTCCTTGAAGATGATCATAAACAGCTAAATCTGTAGTTAGCATAAATGCAATCTCTGGGAGCCTTAATTCATCAATTCCTAAATTTGGAAGTTTCTCCAGCCTTCGCACCGCGTCATATCCCATATAGCCGACTAAGCCACCTGTTAATGGTGGGAGATTTTCAATCTTTGGCGATCGAAGATGTTTAGAGGCAATCATTAGAGCTTCTAAGGGATCGATTCCATTTGGCGCACCTGCTGGCATACTTCCAAGCCAATGAGCAACTCCGTTTTTCTCGGTTAGGGTTGCTTCACTTCTAACGCCAATAAATGAGTATCTAGACCATGCTCCACCATGCTCTGCTGACTCTAGAAGAAATGTATTCTCACGATTTTGAGCTAACTTTGAATATAGAGTCAGTGGAGTTTCATTATCTGCAAGAAGTACTTGCGAAACAGGAATGACGTTATATTCCTTCGCATAGGAGCGAAACTGTTCAAGGTTCATTCGCTCCATTTATTTGCCTTTTGCATTTTTGACTGCATCAATTTGAGTCAATCTCATAGCATTCATTTTGCTGCTACTTCTAGGGCTTGTCCAATAGTGAAGTTCTGGGTATACAAAGCCTTGCCAATAATTGCTCCTTCTACCCCTATTTCTGTCAGCTCTCGAAGAGAATGAATGTCGCTTAATTGCGATACTCCCCCAGATGCAATTACTGGTCTATCTGTCTCTGCGCAAACTGACTTGATCAGATCAAGGTTTGGCCCCTGAAGCGTTCCATCCCTACTCACGTCAGTTAATACATATCTAGAACTACCGTAGCCATCTAATTGCTTTAGAACATCAAATAAGTCGCCTACCTCTTGAATATCACCTCGCGCCGCCAAAGTTCTTCCTGTCACATCAAGTCCTACCGCAATCTTTGATCCAAAACGTTTGATTACAGATTCACACCATGACAAATCTAAAAGCGCTGAAGTAGAGAGATTAACTCGGTGGCATCCCGTCGCAAGTGCGCGTTCCAAAGAATCTTGATCTCGAATTCCACCAGATAGCTGGACCTTTACATCTAATTTTCCAACAACTTCTACTAAAAGATCATAATTGGAGCCAGTGCGAAAAGCTGCATCTAAATCAACTAAGTGAATCCACTCTGCACCAGCACTTTGAAATTCAAGTGCTACATCTAGGGCAGATCCATACTTACTCTGCTGACCCAGATCACCTTGAATCAGTCGGACTGCCTCTCCGGCGCGGATATCAAGGGCAGGTAGTAACTCTAATTTTTTCATTCGCACTATTCTAAATGCACTGCCTCTAATCTTGCAGAGAGTTATCTCTGCTTAAACTAAACAGTCTGGCCCGAGAATTGACTTGAGATCTGCGCTCAAGCTTGGTGAGGCAGTAATTTTTAATCCATCATCGAGCTTAAGGAT
>CANNDP010000093.1 GCA_947503395.1 Actinomycetota bacterium | reverse complement strand
CTAAGAAGAATACGATGCTGGCTACTTTTCTTGACTTAGTAGTAATACTTCGATCTAGGTGTTTATCACCTGAAATTTTATTTGCACGTAGTGAAAATGCAGTTTCATAGGTGTAGGAGAGAAATGAAAGCGCATAGAGAGCAAGAGCGGCATAAATTAGATCATTTGATAGATATGCCCAATCGCTCTGACTCACTTTTGATCACCTAACTCTTTTATCATCTTGCCTATCTCATCTTCTAGCCCTGGTAGCTTATTAAGAGCAAGCCCTGCGATTTCTAAATTGCCCCCAACTTCTCTAACCCAAATTCGTCTCTGACGAATAAAGAGTGAGATAAGAAGACCTGCAATGGCGAGAATACTTCCAATGAGGGCGTACTGCTTGCCGGGATCTCTAACTACTTGAAGGTTTACCCAAGGAACTACACCATTAAATGTGATTGACCCCACCTCAAAGGAGTAGCTCTCACCGATACTTAGCGCCCAGAGTCCAATTCGCTCCATATCTGTCGTGTCGATTCGATAGATGGATTGTGGAACGCCATCATCCATCTTTAAATCTCCCTTCCAAACTGAAACTAGAAGCCTTGGATCAAGTAGGTCAGGAAATGAAGAAAATCCTCCGCGAACTTCATCTCTTGCAGCAGTTGGAAAAAAAGAGCTTACAAAACCAATCTGTGGCTCCATATCAGGAACCTTGATTGCACCTATTGAACTTAAGTTTGAATCTTGGGGAAGAAATGGAACTGGGCCTTCAAATTTAACAAGACCTGCGCTATCTCTAACTGTGACAAGAGGTGAGTATCCATTTGCTTGGAGATAAACTCTTGTTGACCCAAAAGTGAGCGGTTTATTTACCTTAACTATCTGATTGACCTCAGATGAATCTAGAGAATCTTTAGTGGTGACTTTTAACTCATAATCTAAGGCTTGAGTAGTTTGACGATCATAGGTGGCCGAAAAGTTATTTACTCTAATAGTAAAGGTCGGAAGAGACTCTAGAGAAAATAGGCGCCCTGGGGTGAGATTGTCATAATTTGTTGGAGTATTAATGAATCGCTCGCCGACATTAACTATTGCCTCACCACGCATTCCAAATACTGAACTTCCAGCAATACCTAATAGAACAACAATTAAGGAGAGATGAAAGAGTAAGTTGCCCGTCTCTCTTAAATAACCTTTCTCTGCTGCTATTGATTTACCTGTCTTTGAAATCCTAAATCTATTTTTCTTTAACCAAGCTTCAGCCCTCTCAAGGCTAGCCGGGCTTACTTGAAAGGCCTCCATAGTGTTTAGCAGTGAGGGAGCCTCAGGTGGCGCTTTAAATATCTCTTTAAAGTAATGAAAAGATCTAGGTAATACGCAACCAACTAGAGAGATAAAAAGAAGAAGGTAGATAGCAGAAAACCAAGGAGAGCCATAGACATCAAATAGATAGAAGCGATCTAGCCACTTTGCGCCATTTGGATCATCGTCAAAATAATCGCGAACTTTTAGTGGGCTCTGTGTTCGCTGCGGGAATATCGATCCAGGAATGGATGCAATACCAAGTAATAGAAGCAAAATTAGAGCCGTTCGCATACTTGTTAATTGACGCCATAGATAGCGAAGAAGTGAGGTGGTTCCTAGCTCTGGCGCACTCATTAGATCACCGGAATGAAGGAGCTAATAGTGCCGCGCAGTGATGCCATCAAATCTTCCCAGAGGCCCAATACTTGAAGCAGGCCGATGGAAATAAGAAACACTCCGCCAATAATTGAAATTACCTGACCTCTTTGAATTAAATAGCGACGGAACTTATTTGAGCGCTCTAGAAATAGTGCAAAGAAAATAAATGGCGCACCAAGTCCTATACAGTAAAAGAGTGAAAGAATTGCTCCACGTGTTGCGCTAGCCTCAATTAAAGCCAGAGTCTGCACAGCGCCAAGCGTTGGACCAATACATGGTGTCCAGCCAAGGCCAAACATAAAGCCAAGAATCGGCGCGCTTATTAATCCTGTTGAGGCAACAAAAGGGAATTTAAAGGATCTATAGAATTTTTCTGAAAAGAGAAATACCAATCCAAAGAAGATTGTTAAGACGCCAAGAAGGCGCGCAAGAATCGATGAGCTACTCAATATCGCATCACCTAGCGCGCCAAAAGCAACACCATAGGTCATAAATAAAAATGCGAATCCAAGAACAAATAAGAATGAACCTAGAAGAACCCGCCCTTTAGATGCAAAAGCTCCTGATACATAACCCAAATAACCAGGAAGTAGTGGTAATACACAGGGAGAAGCAAACGAAATTAACCCTGCAATAAGTGCAACTAAGCTGGCAGCTAAGAGGCTGCCATCAAATACCTGATTAACTAGAAAATCACTCATCACTCTTCACTCTTTCGATTAACTCCTTAAGTGAGGAGTAAGTGACCTCGCCACTAATTCTTGCTGCAACTCTAGATTGACTATCAATTATTAGGGTTGTTGGAATGGCATTTGGAATTAACTGTCCATGAAACTGAAGCAAAATAGCATCATCAGTTAATGAGGGGTAGGTAATGCCAAAGCGATCAACAAATGATTGCGCAGCTACTCGAGTATCCCTAGTTAGAACTCCTAGAAATTGAACTTCTGGATAGGCAAAAGATAGTTCTTGCAAGGCTCCTGCCTCTGCCCTACAGGGAGAGCACCAAGAAGCCCAAACATTGAGGACTAATAGCTTTCCTGGCTCTGCTTGAAAGCTCCCACCACTTAATGTGGGCCCAGAAATATTTGGAGCTTCTTTTCTCTTTTCAGGCGAGATATATGTGGCTACACCATTTCCTGAGATAAATGCCTGTTCATCACCGCTAGTTACTCCATTACTTGAACATGCTATTAGTAATGGCAGGCAAAGAAGAATTATTAGTTTTCTCATTTTTTATTATCTGGAAGTAGATGCGCGGCAGGCTCACTATAGGTAAGGCCTAGCACTTTTCCGCTCTTATCAAAGTGAATGCTAGTAACTGAGGCAAGTGTGCATTGGCGTTTTCTTGGATCATGAAAGAAAGACCTTCCTTCTATTGATGAACGCATAATCCAAATCGGTAATTGGTGTGACACCAGTAAGGCATCTTTTCCATCAGCTGCTAAGCGTGCATCGCTAACTGCCTTACTCATTCGAGATACTTGCATTTTATAAGGCTCTCCCCAAGAAGGACGCCAAGGATTCCAGAGATGGCGCCAGGTGGCTGGGCGTTTTATTGCGCCTGAAACATCAAATGGTTTTCCTTCAAAGATATTTTCAGCTTCAATCAAATTCTCATCTGTCTTAATTGTTAAGCCATGTTGTGCTGCAATTGGCGCAGCAGTTTGTTGCGCTCGCTCTAGTGGAGATGCATGAATTGCTCCGAGTGAAAGCTCTTTACTCCAGGCCGCTACAGCCTTAGCCATCTCATGGCCTCGCTCTGAAAGTTTCCAGCCTGGCTGGCGGCCATAGAGAATGTTTTTTGGGTTCTCAACTTGGCCATGGCGTAGGAGATGAACACTCTGTGAAATTGCTGCCTCATCGCTCATAGCCATAAGCATAAAGGCAGAAGTAATACTGCGCTTTTCGCTACTCTGACTTCATGCCGCGGATAGCTTTCTTTGATGTAGATAACACAATTACCCGTGGATCGACCCTCTATTTTCTAGGTAAGGGTATGTATAACCGTGGTTTTTTCACCAAGCGAGATATCGG
>CANNDP010000092.1 GCA_947503395.1 Actinomycetota bacterium | reverse complement strand
TTGCTCCCGCTGCTCCTAGAAGATTTCCTCGCCTTGCAGTTCTTGGATGAGATAGCCCCTTAAGTGCCAGAATGAACATAACGCCAGCGCTAAGACCGATTAATTCATATAAAAAGCGGCTCATTTATTTATCACCAGAGCCTTTATTCTTCGCGCCCTTGCCTTTAAACATCTCAAGCATGCGATCTGTGACGACAAATCCACCAACCATATTGATTGTGGCAAGAACAATTGCAACTAGCGATAAACCAAGCTCTAGTGAGTTATCGCTATGGTCTGCCACAATGATTGCGCCCACCAAGATAACGCCGTGAATTGCATTGGCACCGCTCATAAGTGGGGTGTGAAGAGTGGATGAGACCTTAGAAACTACCTCAAATCCAACAAATATAGAGAGCGTGAAAATGGAAATTATCGCCATAGCCTCCATTGCTTTAGGACCCCTTCCTTAGATTTCCACCATGAGTAAGGGCTGAGGCGTCAATAATTTCATCAGAGAAATCCAGAGCAATTGCGCCATCTTTAACCATCAAGAATAGAAGGTTGACCATATTTCTTGAGAGCAAGTACGAAGAGTGAAATGGCAATTGACTTGGAACATCTTTTCCGCCCCAGAGCAAAACTGAATTTCCAACAGTAATTACTTCACCCGGCTTTGATCCTTCAACATTTCCACCGCTTTCAGCAGCAAGATCGACAATCACTGAACCAGGAGCCATTGCCTGATACATCTGCTTTGTTACTAGCATTGGAGCAGCTCTTCCTGGCACTGCAGCAGTGGTAATCAAGACATGAGATTTTGTGATGTATGGAGTAAGGAGCTCTCGCTGTTTTGCTGCGCGCTCCTCGCTCATCTCTCTGGCGTAACCTCCAGAGCCTTCAAGTGCTTCTAACTCTAAATCAATAAAGGTAGCTCCCATCGATTTAACTTCATCAGCAGATGATGGTCGAACATCATAGGCAGAGACAACTGCTCCTAGCCTTCTAGAAGTTGCAATTGCTTGAAGTCCTGCAACACCTGCGCCAAGAACTAAAACATTTGCAGGAGTAACAGTTCCAGCAGCAGTCATAAGTAATGGGAAAAAGCGCGGAGAAAGCTCGGCTGCCACAAGCGCTGCTTTGTATCCAGCGCAGAGCGCCTGGGAAGTCAGCGCATCCATTGATTGCGCCCTTGAAATTCTAGGTAGCGCCTCTAGTGAAAAAGCTGTTGCTCCAGATTTAGCAAGTGCATCAATGCTCTCTTTAGCGCTAACGCTTGAGAGAAATGAAATAGTAATTGCGCCACTTTTTAGATTACTAGCCTGATCTGGGCTTAGCGGCTGCACTGAGAGGATTACATCAGCGCCTGATAACTCTTTTCTCTGATCACTTGCGCTAAATATCGCTGCGCCCTGCTCTATATAACTCTCATCACTTGCCCCGGCATGAATTCCAGCGCCTGATTCGATAGAGACGCTAAGCCCTGCTTTAGTTAATTTAGAGATGATGTCTGGAAGGAGCGCTACTCGCTTTTCGCCAGCCTTACTCTCAGCAGGAACCACTACGCGCATATCAAAAGCCTATCTCGTTGAATAAAAGACCTGCCACTTCAAATGAGCGAAACTTTAATGAAATTAGATTCAAATCCTTCCCTTTAATTCTCCGCGCAGGCTGTGATAGAGAATTGCTTGAATGGTAGTTCGGCGATGATAAGCCTGACGCCAGATCTTTGAAGCAGGACCATCCATGACAGATGCGCTCACCTCTTGGCCCCGATGGGCAGGTAAGCAGTGCATGAAGATTGCATCTTTACTTGCAAGGCCCATCAACTCATCACTTATAGAGTAACTTGCAAGGGCTTTCTCTTTCTCAATTCGATCAGCTTCAGGATCTCCCATTGACATCCAGACATCGGTATATAAAACACTTGCCCCGCTCGCGGCAGACTTGGCATCACTTGTGACTTCAACTCTTCCGCCACTTTCTAAAGCCAACTTACTTGCAAGCTCGACAACTTCTTTTTTAGGAGCAAACTTTCCCTCAGGAGTTGCCGCAACCACATGAGCGCCCATAATCGCACCCATCATTAACCAAGCAGTAGTGACATTATTTCCATCACCGAAATATGCAAATTTTCTTCCAGAAATATCTTTTCCAAATACTTCACGGATAGTTAGCCAATCAGCAAGTGCTTGGGTGGGATGGTCATAATCGGTAAGGCCATTAATTACCGGAATGCTGGCATTAGCTCCCAATTCATCGACATCGCTCTGGGCGAAGGTGCGAATTATTAGCGCTTGGGCAAATTGGCTTATTACCTTGGCAGTATCTGCAATGCTCTCTCCACGACCAATTTGGAGATCATCGCCGCGAAGAAATATAGGAGTACCACCAAGATGAGCTACTGCGCTCTCAGATGCCAGACGAGTTCTAGTTGATGGCTTAGACATATAGATTGCAACAGTTTTATTGGCGAGAAGATTTGATGCCTTGAGTGGCTCACTTGCAAACTCGGATGCGGTAGCAAGAAGCATCTCCACATCAGATTTGAGCAGATCTTGGCTGCGCAAGAGATCTTTCATCTGCATATCTTACGGCCCCAGAGTTATTACCTGGAGCTCTACCTACTCGCCCTATTATTAGCGCTATGAAGCAAGCTTTTGAGCCAGAGCAGGTGATGGGGCTATTTGGTAGAGGAAAACCAAGTAGCGATGGCGATACCTTGATTGATACTCGCACTCAAGAGCAGCTGGATTCAGGTGATCATGAAAGATTCTCGCACTATGTTAAAAAAGAGAAGATCGTTGAATCTGCTGTCTCTGGAAAACCTGTAACAGCGCTCTGTGGCAAGAGATGGATTCCATCTCGTGATCCAAATAAGTTTCCAATCTGTCCAACATGTAAAGAGATTCATTCCGGCCTTCGCAAAGGGCCAGATGATCAATCCAATAACGAACTTTAGGTAAGTGATGGCGCTAGGCACCGCTACGCAAGTAGATAGCGAAGTTAATTTAAAAGCAGATCGTCCATGGGTCTGCATAGTTTGGGATGATCCAGTTAATTTAATGACCTATGTGACCTATGTCTTCATGGTGCTCTTTGGTTACTCAAAGGAGAAAGCAACTGAACTAATGTTAAAAGTTCATAATGAGGGAAGAGCTCAAGTTTCAAGCGGTACTCGCGAGGAGATGGAGCGAGATGTGCAAAGGCTTCATGAATATGGCCTCTGGGCAACGCTACAACGAGATAATGAGTATTAATTAAATGTCGCCATTTAAGCGGGAAGAAAACGGCGAGATCTCAATTGAGATTTCAACGCAAGAATCTCATGTACTAATTAGTTTGACTGAGCAACTTCTAGAGCTTCTATCCCAAGGCGACTCACTTGCTGAAGCGCAGGATCCACTTATGCACATCGTAGGAATATCTGATTCTGATGCACTGCCTGAAGATCCTGTTTTGCGCAGACTATTTCCTGATGCGTATGAAGATTTAGCTTCCTCTAGTGAATTTCGCCGCTATACCGAATATGGGCTTCGCGAAAAGAAGAAAGCACATGCTCGAATCATTTATGAAGCTCTAACTAGCCAAGGAGAGCCCGAGGAGATTACTGGCGGCAATACTCCAATTGATAAAGGCTCTTTTAAGCTGATTATCAATAGCGCAGAGCTACTTGATTGGCTCTCAGGGCTTAATGATTTAAGGCTTGCACTTGCGGTGCGACTTGGAATTGGCGAGGGCCGCAAAGAAGGTATGAATATTGATACCAAGGCTATTCA
>CANNDP010000091.1 GCA_947503395.1 Actinomycetota bacterium | reverse complement strand
AAATCTTGAGACGCGCCTTAAGGCAAAAGATATGGGAATTGAACTAACTTCAAAGGCAAAGGCAGTACTTGCCCACCGCGGTTATGACCCAGTGCTAGGTGCACGTCCACTTCGTAGAACAATTCAAAGAGAGATTGAAGATGTTTTATCAGAGAAGATTCTCTTTGGTGAGATCAAGAGTGGTCAGATAATCCTTATCGATGTTGAGGGAGAAGAAGGCAAAGAGACCTTGACCTTTAAAGGAGTGGCCCGTGAAGCGCTTCCTGATACTCCAGAGGATTTAGCAGAGGCCCCAACAGCTTAAATTAAGAGCTAGGTAAATCAAGAATTTCCCGACGCCAAGAAACGGCCCAATCTGCAGAAATTCTTTGACGAGCAAACTTAGCTCTATTTTCTTCATCAAAGATTTCTTGATCATTGTGGATGCGAGTGTTTAACTGGAAAATTTTATATTGAAGTTCTAGATTCATGTGCAAGAGAATAAGGGAATAGAAAGTATTGAGGTGGGTAAAACCGTGAACAAAGCGTTAACTTAAGCGCAAATATTAAAATCTTGGAACATATCAACGGCTTCTGCTCGACGTGTGAATCCACAGTCATCGCATTGCAACATTGGTCCCTGATTTAAATTCATCACCAGCGTTAATTCCTCTGAATGGCAGAGTAAACAGGTGGCGATGCTCGGCAGCTTAGACATAACTCCCCCTTCCAACACAAAGTAGGCGCTGGGGAAGCAACAATATTATGGGCCTGCTTGGTATAAGTAAGGGTAAAAAGTTAGTAAATGGCAGATGAACCCCTAGGGCAAGCGATGATGTGAATTGTGCCCTAGGCTCTGGTCGTAGCAGGCGCCCGCCTGAATAAGGAGAAAATAACAGATGGATGAGAAAGCCCTTTTAAAGCTCTGGAATGACAAGCGGATGCAGATCATCATCGCTCAAATTGCTCCAGCTCTAGTATTAATCGCAATATTTGTCCTCGCTGCTCAAGGAACCTTTGCAACGGCTAGCGATGCCGCTGGATATCTCACAATTGCAGTAGCAGCAGTGACTGGATTTCTAGCAATTGTTTCCCAATATGCAGCTATTCGTGAGGCAGAGGCCCTACTTCTTGATATGGGTAAAGTTAAAGATCCAACATCTCTAACAAAGAAGATTGCCTCATCAAGAGACTTCCTATCACTAACCGCAATTGCAGTTATTGGTCTTGGACTAGCAATATTTGCTCTAGTTGTTTGGGCGGTAATGGCTTAAATATGGAGATAGCGGTAGCGATTTTCTTGATATTTGCACTCTTAGTTGGCGTGGTCATATTTAGATTTGATCACCCAACTAAGCGTGGCCCAAAGATCACTGGCCGTGGCGGAGACTTTAACGAGTAATTTAGATTCTCAAATGAAAGCAAAAACTAAAAACGGTTTCCCGCCCAAGATATGTAAACGCTGCGGCCTTGAGTTTGAATGGCGGAAGAAGTGGGCGAGGGATTGGCCCAGCGTTAAATATTGCTCTAAGCGCTGCAAAGCAGGCAAATAGCTACATAGGTGGAATTAAGGTGTTGGCAAAGATCTGCCAAGCTAGAGCTGATTTAGCAATCAGTGAGAGCGTGATATAGCTGCGCTCACCTCTTAGGTAATCACTCCACTTACCAACCTTTTTATATTGCAACCATTGCACCAATGCAAAGGAATTAAAGAATAAGAAGATAGTTAGAACAATTCCATAAACAAAGGCTGGGGCAGAGGTCTCGCCAACTCCACCAATTGAAAATACATAAAATAGCAGCGCAACCCAAGGAATAATTCCAGTAATACAACCAAAGATAAATGGTAGCCAGCCACCACTTCCTGGTGTTTCATATTTTTCTTGAAGCCAACCAAAAAGAATCATTGAGGCATTAACGCCAAATATCGCAATAAGTGATGTGATATCAGCAATTCCGGTGACTTGAGCAATTAAAACAATCATCACCGATGAGCTGATGGAGTACTCCACCCATCTGAAGTAATTACGCTGCGCAAGAAGGCCTGCGCTATAGCGAGGAAAGAATTTGGGGCTAGCCACAATGAAATGAGCAAGCGCAGATAATCCAAGAAATATTGCAACCGTTAGCCCAATTGGTGTCTCAAATAAGATCACCGAAGGAGCAAATGAAGATCCTGGAGGACCTGCCATATAGGTAGCTGTTACTGGAAGTGCGAAATCGCTACTTAGGGCAAGAACAGCTGCCATCTGAAATAGATGGAGTAGGCCTGCCAAGATGTTTACCTTACGAAGTCCCTGCATAGTTATCTCTTTACTCATAAGCACAAGTTACTCTCTGGTTTAAGTGGCACGTGCATACACGCCGCATGAAAATCACGAAATAGAGGTGACATCATCTAGGAGTGGTAATACAGTTTGCTATGGCTAAAAATGAATCGCAAGATGGCGAAAAGTCAATAATCCCTGCCAAGTATGTCGATGTCGTTGAGGATGTATTTCACGCAATCTTGGCAATATCACTTCTAGGAATTGGAATCGGCGCCTTCTTCTATAGCGGCAAGAGGCTAATTGAAACTGAGCCATTCTTTCCAAATGGCATGATTCAAGGCGTTAACGACATTCTATTTATTGTAATTATTCTTGAGATTCTAAGGACTGTTATTTCTCGCTTCACCGATGGTGTTTATCAATTAGATAAGTTCTTAATCATTGGAGTCATCGCTGCTGTCCGGCACATTCTTACCGTCGGCGCATCACTTACACTGGAATCAGGAAAGAGTGACACTGCATTTGAAAGATCAATCTATGAAATGGGCCTGAATGCACTTATTGTGGTGGCCTTGGTCTTTGCAATCTTCTTATCTAAATCAGCGCACCGTAATCGCTAATTACAAGCTAGCGTAGCTTTTTATATACCTCTCTTCGGTGCCCAATATCTATAATAACAATGACTAGTACCTTTGCTTCATAGGAATAGACGACACGATACTTGCCAATACGTATCCGGTAGTGACTCTGACCAGTCAACCTTTTTGCAGTAGGAGGTATTGGGTCAAATCGCAGTAATTCAATAGCTGCGCCGATTCTTTCACTATCTTTCTTTTGAATCGCCCTAAGTGCTTTTCTCGCCCTTGGACGTATAACGACATCTATAGCTTTCACTTGAGGCCGAGTTCTTTTTTAACCTTCTCCCAGGGAATACTGGGCTCGGGATCACGCATAGCCTCTTCAATAGCGGCAATGTCCTCTAGTTCTTCTTGGGCCTCTAATAATTTTTCAAACTGCTCAACACTGATTAATACTGCAGCTTCTTTCTCGTGACGTTCAATCATGATTGGCTCCTTTTTTGCCTGGTTAATAAGCATAGGCAGATTATTGCGAGCTTGGCTGACAGAGAATCTCTTCATCCACAGAAGTGTACAGATTGTATTCTAAAATGCACAAACTAATTAAGCGTTCTTCCCCGATCAAACTGCAACGGCCAGTCAATCTTTATCCCTAGCTCTTCAGCTGCTGCCATTGCCCATCTCGGGTTTCTAATCATCGCCCTTGCAAGAAATACTGCATCAGCCTTTCCTGATGAGATGATCTCATCTGCTTGTTTAGCCCCTGTTATCAATCCAACTGCTGATGTTGGAATATCTGCCCCCTGCCTTATTGCTTGAGCAAATGGAACTTGAAACCCAGGAACTGCCTTTATTGGCGCGTTATGAAGATTGCCACCACTTGAAACATCAACAAGATCAACGCCAAGATCTTTCATAAGCTTTGAGAGCTCAATAGATTCCTCAATACTCCAGCCCTGCTCAACCCAATCACTTGCGCTAATGC
>CANNDP010000090.1 GCA_947503395.1 Actinomycetota bacterium | reverse complement strand
TGTTTGTTATGGTTGTTCGCAGTTGCATTCACCTCTTTGCCCCTGATGGTGGTGCTCAGAGCATCGCTGGCATTGATACATCCGTTGAAGGTGGAGATAACATCATTGCGATTTTTCACCAATGGGGCGCAATACAACTTATTCTTGCCGTCCTCCTGTTTGTACTGTTTTTCCGTTATCCAGGATTAACCCCATTGATTTTGCTAACTCTTTCTCTTGATCCAGTCTTACGATTTGTTGCCGGACAGCAGATGAGTTTAACGACCACAGGAACACCACCCGGTGAAGCGCTAAATGGGGTAGCTTTTTATCTGCTTTTAGTTTTATTCCTAGGCTCACTTTGGAACAAAAAGCCAAACTATGTCTAAGCAGCAATACATATCCTTTAGCAGAGCTAGCGCTTAATTTATCCCAGATAAGTAGCTCACTTGCATAGCTTGGTTGGATGGAGAGTGATATCAGAAGTATTAACGCTAGAGCGCTTCTTAAGGGCTTAATCATCCTTTTAATTTCTTCTACTACCAAGGGTTTTAAGTGAATAGGGAATTAACTCCTTGGCACATATTGCAATCATAATTCCTGCAACAAGGCTTAGTAGAAGCCCAACAGAGCGATCAGCAAGAAGAAGAGAGCCGCTGAAATAAACAGCGAAGGCTCCTAGCGCCTCAGCTAGGGTGGCAGCAAGAGTTAAAAGCAGTGCCATCTTGCGGCTATAGCCAGCAAGCAGCGCCGTTGCGCTAATTGCAATTCCTTCAGGAATGTTATGAAGCGCTAGGACAAGTGATGTAGTAAGTCCAGTCTCAATATCAACCAAAGTTGCACCAATCGGAGCTGCTCCCTCTGGAAGATTGTGAAGAGATAAGGCAATAGTTATAAGAAGCGCAGGGTTTTTAACCTTAGATGCATCTTTATTAAACTTAACGCTAGATAGGGCAACAACTAGAGCAAAACCAAGGCAGGTGACCAGTAATACCTGCATAAGATTTAGACCGCTATCAAGAGCTGATGGAATCAACTGGAGAGCGCTGACAGTCAGCATCGCTCCAGCAACTAGCAATAGCGTGATAGCGATGAAGCGCTCTGAAGGATTTTTTTTCAAGGCAATCAATATCCAGCCTAGAAGAGTTGCAGAAGCAGAGAGCAGAGCCAGTAGTAGCCCAAGTTCTAGAGTTGAGATATCACCGCTCCTTTACTACTTACAAATCTTTCCTACTTTTAAGCCTACTGCCTCGCGGATTTAGCTCAATGTTGCGATAATGCCAGTATGAAACGAGTTTCACCACCTAAGGCTCTTCGCCGTAAGAGTAGCCGTGAATCCCGTCTGATTGAAGTAATAAATGAGCTAGATCAATTCTTAAGCGCCCAACAGATTCATAAGATATTAAACGAGCAGGGAAGTTCTATCGGCCTTGCCACAATCTATCGCCGCCTTGAGAGATTAAGCCAGGAGGGCAAAGTTGATGCCTTAATTAGTCCTAGCGGCGAACGGCTCTATAGAAGGTGTGGGCAAGATAGCGGCCATCACCATCATTTAATTTGCCGAATATGCGGAGCCACTCAGGAATTTGATCTCGAGGCGGTAGAAGTTGTCACTAGCAAAATTGCAAAGAAACATGGCTATCAAGATGTTAGCCATAACTTAGAAGTATTTGGAGTATGCGCCAGCTGTCAAAGCTCAGTGACTAAATCAATTTCAAAGCCAAAGCTTCGATAGAGCTTTAAAGCTCGCTCATTTGATTCATCGGTATAGACCCAAGCTTCACTAAATCCATCCGAGATAATCTGCTTTAGAGCAAGGGCAAGTATTTTCTTTCCTAGCCCCTGGCCTTGCAGACTAGGGATGATTCCAATTACATATATCTCGCTGACTTTCCTTCCAATTAATTGATGTTCTTTTAGCCAGAAGAATCCTAAATCTCTCCCATCTTTTTTCATAAATATTAGACGATCTGGGCGGAACCAGACCTCGCCCATTTTGGAAAGTAGTTTTGAGAGATCCCAATCGCTCTGGTCAGGATGGGCGATAAAGATTTGATTATTTAAATCTAAGAATCTTGATTCATCTTTATTTCTTCTAAAGCTTTCCAGTTCAAGTTTTGATAAATCAGAATCTTCTAGAGCTCTCTTGTAATCAAGGAGTTTGCAGCTGAGGCGCAGAATTGGACCTCTGGCTGCTACCTCGCCCCTTGCTAGATCTTCCATAGGGCTAGATTAGATAAAAAGTGAGGCCTTGAGATACTCTTAGCTCCTGTCTTAACGCGTCTTGCGTCGAGAAAACTCAAAGTCAGGCCTAGCGCCGGCTTATATGTAGGTCTTATCTTTTCGTAAATACGACAAGTCACTAGAGACATACATGTCTAGATGATTGGTCTGTATTTTTTATGTCCGTTAAACCTGCAACAAACGAGATTACTTTTAAATCCCTTGGGCTAAACCCTGCCCTTATTAAAACCCTTGATCAGCAAGGAATAACTAACCCTTTTCCGATTCAGGCAGCAACCATTCCTGATGCGATCGCTGGCCATGACATCTTGGGCCGAGGCCAGACTGGCTCTGGAAAAACTTTAGCCTTTGGTCTAGCTCTGCTTCATAACATTTATGGGCAGAGAGCAAAGGCTCATCAACCGCTAGCACTTGTCCTTGCTCCAACTAGAGAGCTAGCTCAACAGATAGATGAGGTTCTTCGCCCTCTTGCAAGATCAGTTGGCCATGAATGCGTAGTTATTGCTGGCGGAATGCCATATGGCAAACAGGTTAATGCTTTGAAGAAATCTATCTCTATCGTTGTTGCAACTCCAGGTCGTTTAATAGATCTTCTTGATAGAAAAGATATTCGCTTTGATCACCTTGAGATCACTGTTTTAGATGAAGCAGATCAGATGGCTGATATGGGCTTTCTTCCTGCTGTTAAAGAGATTTTAAATCAGACTAAAAAAGGTGGACAGCGCCTTCTCTTCTCTGCAACCCTTGATAGAGGCGTTGATGGTTTAGTAAAGCAATATCTAAAAGAGCCTAGATCTCACTCCATCAAAGAAATTGAAGGAACAAAAGATAAAGCTGAGCACTATGTCTTTGTCTATCGCCAGGGTGATAAATCAAATATCATCAATCAGATCGCAGCAAGAGAGGGAAAGACTCTCCTCTTTGTTAGAACTAAGAGAGGCGCTGATAAGTTAGCCTCAAATCTTGCCCATGTTGGCGTTAAAGTCGGAACTCTCCATGGTGGAAAATCACAGGCAGTTAGAACTAGAACTCTTGCAAGATTTAAAGATTCCGAGAGCGCAGTCTTGATTGCAACCGATGTTGCTGCTCGAGGAATCCATGTTGATGGAATTGATTTGGTCGTTCATGTTGATCTTCCAGCAGACCATAAAGATTATCTACATAGATCTGGTCGAACTGCTAGAGCTGGAGAAACTGGAAAAGTAATCTCACTTGCCACCCATCAAGAGCAGAGAACTATGGCTGGAATAGCTCTAAGGGCTGGAGTTGAAACTTGGGTTATGGCAGTTACTCCAATGGATGAGAAGTTGGTAAAGATTGCTGGGGCAAGAGCGCCAAGTGGAGTTCCAACTCTTGAGGCTAAAGAAAAGGTCGTATCAAAAGCTCCAGAGCGAGGCGCAGGGCCAAGGCCAAAGGGCGGTCGAAAGCGCAAGAGAGTTGGAAATGATCAGACTCGAACCAAGAGAAATGCGCCAAGAGCTAAGAGAGCGAGATAACTCTCTCGGATAGTTAGACTTTTATCATGAAGGGCAAGTTGCTAGTGGCGATGCAATTTCTTCTCCTTGCATCCCTGGCGCTCTCTGAATCATCTAATA
>CANNDP010000089.1 GCA_947503395.1 Actinomycetota bacterium | reverse complement strand
AGAATGCCATCACCCGAGATATGTATCAACTTCTCGCCGATGCGCTCAAAGAGGCCAACGGCGACTTTGGCATTCGAGTAGTTGTAATCACCCATGAAGGTGAGCACTTCACTGCTGGAAATGACATTTTTGATTTTCTTAATAATCCACCTCATGAGCCTGGCTCACCTGTTTGGAATTTCTTACAAGAAATTCACAACTTCACAAAACCACTCCTTGCGGCAGTTTCAGGAAATGCAATTGGTATTGGAACAACGATGTTGCTTCACTGCGATATCACTATTGCATCTGAGAGAACTAAGTTTTCAATGCCCTTTGTAAACTTAGGCCTTGTTCCTGAAGCGGGGGCGACTCTGCTATTTCCAAGACTTGTGGGATATCAAAAAGCTGCGCAGATTCTTCTCACTGGAGAACCTTTTAACGCTGAGCAGGCAGTTGAGATGGGTCTAATTGCAGGGGTAGCGGAGAATCCAAAGGATGAAATTAGAAAAATTGCGCTAAAGCTTGCAAGCCAGCCGCCAAATGCAATCTTGCAGACTAAAGCGCTATTAAAGAGCGATCTCCATGAGAAAGTTAAAGTTGTAATGCAGGCAGAAGGTGAGCTCTTTCTTCGGGCCCTTGAATCAGATGAGGCTCAAGAGGCCTTTATGAAACTAGCAGCAAAGAAGGGTAAGTAGATGAGTCTTGCAGGAAAGAAGATTTTTGTTACTGGCGGATCTCGAGGTATTGGACTAGCCATCGCAATTAGGGCTGCAAAAGATGGAGCAATGATTGCAATTGCTGCTAAGACTAATGAACCAAATCCAAAGCTTCCAGGAACCATCCACACAGCAGCAAGTGAAATCACGGCCGCTGGGGGAAAGGCCCTCGCTATTCAATGCGACTTAAGGGATGAAAATCAGATAAGCGCAGCTGTTGATCAAGCTGCGAAAGAGTTTGGCGGCATTGATATCTTAATTAACAATGCAAGCGCTATTAATCTCACCCCCACGCTGCAAACTCCTGCTAAGAGATTTGATTTAATGTTTGATGTAAATGTTCGAGGAACCTTCTTAACTTCGCAGGCCGTTCTACCGCACCTGCAAGAAAGTGCTAAAGCTGGCCGAAATCCTCACATCTTGACTCTCTCGCCTCCGCTTTCAATGAAGGCAAAGTGGTTTAGAAACCATGTGGCCTACACAATGGCTAAATATGGAATGAGTATGTGTGTTCTTGGAATGGCCGAGGAATTTAAGCGAGAGAAGATAGCTGTCAATGCACTTTGGCCAAGAACAGCAATTGATACTGCAGCACTTGCAATGATTCCTGGAGTTGATACTGCCGCCTGTCGTACCCCTGAGATTCTGGCCGATGCTGCCTATATTATTTTAAATCGTGAATCTGCTTCTTGTAGCGGTAACTTCTTTGTTGATGATGAAGTTCTAGCATCTGAAGGGATTACTGATTTAGAGAAGTACTCTGTTGTTCCAGGAACTACTGATTTTCTCCTTGATTTCTTCCTTGACTAATCCTTAATCTTTAAATCAGTATGTGAGTGGTCAGTCTCAACAATTCCTGAAGAGTATCTGCTCTCATATTTGCCAAGGCGCCAGACAAGAACTGAGAGAAGCCAAGCTGCAACAAAACTAGCGACTATGAAAAAACCAATTCCACTAAGCTCAATATTTGCAATGGTAGTAAATGGCTCATAGTTATCAATTGAAGTCTTACTAGCCAAAACATTAATTATTTGAATGGTTCCAATCACAAGAGCTACAAATATTGAGATTGAGGTAGTAGTGATGTTGTAGTAGATCTTTCGTAGTGGCGAGGTAAAAGCCCAGCCATAGGCCTTGGTCATAAATATTCCATCAAGGGCGTCCATTAAAGACATGCCTGCAGCAAAAATGATTGGCAGGGCGATGATGGCCAGGGGCGGCAGGACCCCGCCAACAGTTCCTATAGCAACAGTTGCCGAAAGACCCAGGATCGCAACCTCGGTTGCGGTATCAAAGCCAAGTCCGAATAAGACCCCAACCGGATAAATCTGATGAGATTTATCGAAACCCTTTTTGAAGCGTCCTCTAAAAATTCGCCGCATAAGGCCACGATCATTTAGAAGCTCCTCTAGGTGCTGATGCGAAAACTTTCCACTCTTGGCCTTCTTCCAGACGCCAATTATTCCAACCAAGATAACTAAATTGAGTATGCCAATTAGATAGAGAAAAAGACCAGAGACTGATGTACCGATGATTCCACCAGTTTCAGCAAAATCTTCCTGGAATCTAGCTGCGCGTTGCGCTGCAAATGCAACTAGTACTGAAAGCGCCAAGACAACTGTTGAATGGCCAAGAGAGAAAAAGAGTCCAACGCCTAATGGTTTCTTGCCTTTGGCTAACATCAAGCGCGTTGTGTCATCAATTGCTGCTATGTGGTCAGCATCAAAGGCGTGACGTAAGCCAAATGAATAGGCCAATGCTCCAGCGCCGGCATAAACCAGAGTGCCTTTGCTGTCGGCTAACCCCTGATACTGAGGATCTGAGTTGTAGTAGATAAAGAGTCCCCAGCCAATTACATGTAGGGCAATTACCGTTCCCAAAATGCCAACCAATGAAGGGATTTCATCTCTATCGAACTTTAAGTGCTGTCTTAAGGATTTATCGCCAGGCTTTGACTTGGGCATACGATAAGGTTATTGCAAATCATTTGCATCTGCAAAACGAAAAATTAGTCAACAACCAAAGCTAGGAAAGTTAGGGTGTCAGAGTGGAGATGAATAAGCGAGCCGAAGTCTCAAACTCTACAAAGACCTGGATCTCACTTTGGGCGGTTTATTTGATTTGGGGATCTACTTACTTCGCAATTGCCTATGTAATTGAAAGCATGCCACCACTTTTAGCAATGGGAATTCGCTTTTTAATTGCAGGCTTGCTTCTTGCTGGAATTATTTCATTGCGACAGGGAACTGGCGAGCTTAAAATTCCCAAAGCCGAGTTAAAGAGCTCACTAGTTATGGGTTTTCTACTCCTAGGATTTGGAATCGGCACTGTATCTGTGTCTCAAGAATATGTGCCATCGGGAATTGTTGCGCTAATAATTGCAGCTCTTCCGTTATGGATAGCAATCTTTCGTACCATCTCCGGAGAGCGATTGGCTAAAGTCTCCTGGCTAGGCCTAGCGATTGGTTTTGCTGGCGTAGCACTTCTTTTGAAGCCTGGAAGCATCACCCCAGTAAGTGAGATTAGTAATTCCAAGCTATTTCTCTTTATGTTTATGGTACTTCTAGGAAATATTGGATGGGCGCTCGGAACTTTTCTTGCGCCAAAATTCCCACTTCCTAAGAATACACTTGTCTTTACAGCCTACGAAATGTTGGCTGGGGGAGTCTCCCTAACTGTGGCAGGCTTAATTAAGGGCGAGTCCATTAATGATTTTCTTGATGCAACTAGTTGGTCCTGGCTTTGGTTTGTGTACTTGATTATTTTCGGATCAATCGCGGCATACACTGCATATCTTTGGCTGGTCGCCAATGCTCCAGTATCACTTACTGCAACTTATGCCTATGTAAATCCAATAATTGCCGTAGCGCTCGGCGCCCTATTTCTAAATGAAAAGATAACTAGTTCTTACGCCCTTGGTGGTCTAATCATCTTAATTGGTGTTATTTTGGTTGTTTCAGTTGAGCGAAAAAAGAAAGAACCAGCCAGCTAATCTATATTGCCTTAATCTGATGAGTTAAATCATGGCGATTAACAATGAGAATTGAGTGATTCTCCATCAATATCCAGCCGCTTTGATCCCAGCCTGATGAGGCAACTGCAACACCGCTTTCATCGATGCGATAGCGCAGTTGGTAGT
>CANNDP010000088.1 GCA_947503395.1 Actinomycetota bacterium | reverse complement strand
ATCAAAGCGAATCTTTGCATAGGTAAGGTCATGGTCATTTATTAAAATAAGATCTGCCAACTTCTCACCACTTAACTCTTTAACTTGCGTTAAGTCACCTGAGATGTCTAACTCCACTGATTTTCTGCGAAGTAGTTGCCCATCTTTTAAATCATATAGTCCAACAGCTGCGCGATGCGGACGAAGCTCAGTTGATCCGGCAGGAATCTTTGGAGCCTCTTGTTTAATCGTAATTGATTTATAGCTCTCGCCATCGGTTTCAATTACTGGGCGCAGAGTATTTACCCCTGAAGTCTGTAGCCAGGTTGATACCCAACCACTTAAATCTCGCCCGCTAGTTGCCTCAAGCTCCACTAACAAATCTGATAAGACGGTATTTTTAAAAGCATGCTTAGCAAAGTACTTCTGCAGACCCTTAATGAAGTTATCTCGACCAACGTGGGCCACTAATTGATGAAGAACTGATGCTCCCTTGGCATAGGTAATGCCATCAAAATTAGCTTTCACTGTATCGATATCGACCATATCAGTGGCAATTGGATGGGTTGATGAGAGTTGATCTTGGCGATAGGCCCAATTTTTTCTCTCAGCATTAAAGCCGGCCCAAGAATTTTTAAACTTAGTTGCTTCAACTAGAGCTAAATATGAAGACCACTCCGCAAATGATTCATTAAGCCATAGATCATCCCACCACTTCATTGTGACCATATCTCCAAACCACATATGGGCCATCTCATGAAGGATTGTGTTGGCTCTTGCGTTATACATCCGCTCTGTTACTTTGGAGCGAAATACTAAGAGGTCCTCTCTAAAAGTAACAGCGCCAGCATTTTCCATAGCGCCCCAGTTAAAGTCCACCACAGCAATCTGATCGTATTTATCAAAGGGATAGGCCAGACCAAAGACCTCTTCAAAGTAGGCAAAGCCTTGTTTAGTAATTAGGAATATCTCATCGGAATCAAGATGTTCAAATAGAGATTTGCGACAGTAAATTCCAAGCGGAATACTCTTCTTGCCTTCATACTTATCATGAATGAAGGAGTAAGGACCTGCAACAAGTGCTGTGATGTAGGTTGACATAATTGGGGTAGTAGTGAACTCCCACTTCTTTTTATCCCCAAGATCACTTACCTGCTTTACTGGATTATTTGAAATCACCTGCCAATGAGCTGGAGCTATTGCCGTAAATGCAAAAGTTGCTTTTAGATCTGGTTGATCAAAGCAGGGATACATATTTCTTATAAATGCAGTCTCACCTTGAGAGTAGAGATAGACCTCGTTATCAACTGGATCAACCGAGCGCTGCAGACCCTCACCGCTCTTGGAGTAAATCGCCTCAATTTCAATTACTAATTCATTGCTTGCTTGAAGATTTTTTAGAAAAACACTTTCGCCATCATAATTTGAAACATCAACGCTTTGACCATTAAGGGTTGCCGAGATGATCCTCTTTCCAACTGCATCGATAAAGCTCTCATAACCAACCTTGTTGCAATCAAAGCTGACTTTGGTGGTGGCTATGAAGCTCTCTGCCCCCCCGCTTACATCAAGTAAGACCTCATAGTGCTTAATAGATAGGTGAGAGGAGCGTTCAGCGGCTTCAGCGCGCGATATGTTATTTCCAGGCATGCGCGTATCCAAGCAGAGATGGCACTCTTTGCCACTATGGCCAGCCAAAAATCTGAGGAGTTTCGCTTAAGAAGCTTTCGCCTGCGCGGTGAGCGAATGACTAAGGCCCAGGCTGGAGCCATTGACGAGTATTTAGGTGAGTTTGAAATCCCGCTAAATCACCCAATTGAACTATCGAAGATATTTCCAAAGGATAGATATAAAGAGATTGTCTGTGAGATTGGAAGCGGGATGGGTGAGGCTAGCTCTCAGATTGCCTTTGAAAATCCAGAGAGCGGATATTTAGCAGTAGAGGTTCATAAGCCCGGAATCGGAGCTCTGCTAATTCGCGCAAACAATCTTGGAATTAAGAATTTAAGAGTTATTAATGAAGATATCTATCTAGTCTTAAGGGATTACACGCCAGATTCAAGCTTTGATGCCTTTCATATCTTCTTTCCAGATCCATGGCCAAAGCGGCGTCAACATAAGCGTCGTCTCTTAAGTCCTGAATTTATAGAGACCTTAGCTGCAAAGCTAAAACCTGGTGGCCGAATTAATATTGCAACTGATTGGCAGCCTTATGCCAAAGAAATAGAGTCAAACTTTGCTAAAAGTAAAAGTTTTAATGGCGGAGTAATCCAGCGCCCAACATGGAGACCTTTAACTAAGTTTGAATCTAAGGGTCTTGGCAAAGAGCATCTAGTAACAGATCTGCAATACTTTAAGAATTAAAGCTGTCCTTCTTCTTCATACTTTGAAATTAAGCCAATTCTTCTTATATGGCGCTCATCACTGCTAAAAGGTGTTGAAAGAAAGGTATCCACCAGCTCTAAACAGAATTTTTCATCATGCATTCTGCCGCCGAGAGATATGACATTGGCATCGTTATGTTGCCTAGCAAGCTTTGCAATCTCAACGCTCCAAACCAGCGCTGCTCTTACCCCTTTAACTTTATTTGCTGCCATCTGCTCGCCATTTCCTGAGCCCCCTAAAACAATGCCAAAAGAGCCCGGATCTTTTGCAGTTGCAAGCGCTGCTGGAATACAGAACTCTGGATAGTCATCGAGCGGATCAAAGCTATGCGGGCCATGATCTGTTACTTGATGGCCTTGGCTTTGAAGATGAGCGATGATTTTTGCTTTAAATTCCAGCCCGGCATGATCACTGCCAATATGAATCCTCATAGGGCTACCTTCTCAAATAAAAATAAGAACCGCTGGCATTTCTACCAGCGGTTCTTATACGAAGGGGGAGAGAAATGAACTTATCTAGGCTAAAGCCTTAGTTGCCGCCACGTCCGTGACCCTTTTTGCCAAAGCCTTTAAAAGCCTTGCCAATTTTGGCTTCGTTATTGACCATGGCAGTAATTCCAGCTGTTAACTTTGATTTGAGCGCAGTGGCTCGCTCAGCACTTAGCTTTCCATCAGCTACAGCAGCATCTATTTTCTTACTTTCATATGCCACCAGAGCTGTAATCAACGCATCTTTCTTATCGCCTGCGATAGCGGCAAGTGATTGACCTGCCTTACGTTTGGCTTCAAGAGTTGCTGCATCAATGCCAAGAGCATCAGTAATTACTTTGATTCGCTCAGCTTTTGCTGCTTCATAAGCAGCTTTGCCTGCGCCTCTTGCATCCTGCATCGCTTTAGAAATTGCATCTACTTGTGCTTGTGTCAAAGTTCCGTTTTTAACAAGTCCACTGAAGATATTTGAAATTCCTTTACCATCTCTAAACTTGTCATCAGCTACAGCGCCTGTAGTACTGCCAAGTGAGAGAGCAAGTGCTGCGATTGCAGATCCTGCAATTAATCTTTTCTTCATTGATACTCCTACTTCACTCATTCATCTAATCAAGGGCCCTTGCCCCTGATAGGTATGATGTAAATCTATCAACCTGAGATAGGTAGGACAATTACCTGAAAGAGGGCTTAAAGTTTCACACTCCACGATACTTATACGGCCAGATAAGAGAAATTGATATAGCTAAATAGTTCTACATATTTATCTAAGGCCTTGCCAGGCTATAGCTCCATATCCCTAACTAAGGGGTCCTTACCCCCTATTAGGAGGGGTATTTATGGCTACATGGCTTTATCTAACTCGCATCGTTTTGGCGCTTTCATTATTTACTGCAGTGGGAATAACTCCACTATCTGCCGCTGGCAGAACCAATAAGTCTCTAGCCAATACCATCTTAAGTGGCAAGGCTGTTCCAACTTCTAAAGTTGGAATTGATGGAGATTT
>CANNDP010000087.1 GCA_947503395.1 Actinomycetota bacterium | reverse complement strand
CAGAGGTTGATGCAACTCGCGGCGACTTTATTGAGGGTGCTGATAATTTCACAACCCCTGCTGATCGCTTCAGCGCAAACTTAGTCTGGCTAGGTGAAGAAGAGTTAATTCACTCTCGCTCTTACTACCTCATAAATGGTTCATCAATGGTTGCAGCAACGATAACAACTATTCGACACCGAATCGATATTAATAATGGGGAGCATGAGTCAGCTAGAACTCTTTCAATGAATGAGATTGGTTTAGTGGAGATTGCTACTGATTCCCCTATTGCGCTTACTAAGTACTCTGAGAACCGGATATCAGGTAATTTTGTAATTGTAGATCGAGTAACTCTTAACACTATTGGTGCTGGAATGGTTGTTCATGCTCTTAGAAGAGCATCTAATATCACTAAGCATGACTATGAAATAAACAAAGCTACTCGCTCAAACCAAAAAGGTCAGAGAGCTAAAATAATTTGGATGACTGGGCTATCTGGCTCTGGAAAATCAACTATCGCTAATGCTCTTGAGAAAGAACTATTTGCCAAAGGTATTCATAGCTATGTCTTAGATGGCGATAATTTAAGGCTTGGGCTAAATAAAGACCTTGGTTTCACAAAGGAAGATAGGGCAGAAAATGTTCGCCGCGTTGCAGAGGTTGGCAAACTAATGGTTGATGCCGGTCTTGTTGTAATTGTTGCTTTAGTAAGTCCATTTAAAGTAGATCGAGATCATGCAAGAGAGATTTTTGATTCTGGCGAATTTATTGAAGTCTGGGTGAAAACCCCTGCTGAAATATGTGCTCAGCGAGATCCAAAAGGGCTATATAAGAAGGCCAGAGAAGGTAGCCTTCCAAATCTAACTGGAGTGGGTCAAGATTATGAGGCGCCAACATCGGCTGAGTTAATCCTCGATGGCACTACAGATATCGCCTTAAATGTCGAAAAACTGATGAAAGAAGTTCTATGAACTGGCTCTTTTTTGCACTCGCTGGATCTATTGCTCAATTAATAGATGGCGCACTTGGTATGGGCTTTGGACTTACCAGCTCAACCCTACTTCTAACTCTGGGAACATCAGCGGCAGTGGCATCAGCAGCTGTTCACGCAGCAGAGATTGGAACAACTTTGGCATCTGGTGTTTCACATTGGCACCGTGAAAACGTTGACTTTGAAATCCTAAAGCGCCTGGCAATCCCTGGAGGTATCGGTGCATTTGCTGGGGCGACATTCTTATCCTCCATTGATCTAAGTGGCGGAACAATATTTATCTCAACAATTCTTCTCTTGCTTGGATTTGTTCTCTTGTATAGAAATGTCTTTCAAACCAATATCAAACCAAATATGGCCGAACTTAATAACCCTAAATACCTGACTTTTCTAGGGGCCACTGGTGGTTTTATTGATGCATCGGGAGGTGGTGGTTGGGGACCAATAGTTACGCCAACTCTTCTTGCTACTACAGAGCATGAACCGAGAAAAATTATTGGAACAGTTAGCGCTGCTGAATTTATTGTGGCAGTTTGTGCCAGCGTTGGTTTTCTTGCCAATATTTCTCGTCTTGATATTGACTGGTCGGCAGTTGGTGGCCTTGCTTTAGGTGGCGTTCTTATGGCACCAATTGCAGCAAAATTAGTCTCTGTTGTTCCTAGAAGACCACTTGGTATAGCGGTGGCAACTGCAATTATTGTTATTAATGGTGTGCGTTTAGTTACTACTTAGCGGATTAGCTTCCATCTTTCTTAAAGTCTCAATTCGCTCCTGAATCGGAGGGTGGGTGGCGAATAATTTAGAAGCTGCTGAGGCATCAAGTGGAGATTCGATATAGAAGTGGGCAACAGCGCTTGATCGAGCTTCAACTACCGTGTTATCTCTAGCTAATACTTCAAGTGCTGATCTCAGCCCTGCTGGGTTTCTGGTGAATGAAACAGCTGTGGCATCGGCAAGTGATTCTCTGCGGCGAGATATTGCTGACTTCAATAGCGTTGCTGCAATTGGAGCCAGAATTAAAGGAATAATGGCGAGAAATATTGGCATCTGATTCTGATGGCTCCTACTTCTTCCGCCGCCAAACCAGAGCATCCTCATCAAAATATCAGATATCAAGGCAATGATCCCTGCAGTTGTTGCAGCAACTGCTGAAACTAAAGTATCGCGATTAGCAACATGGGCCATTTCATGGGCTGTTACGCCTTGTAATTCATCGCGATCCATTGACCCTAGTAAGCCAGTGGTAAAAGCAATGAGGGCATTCTCTGGGTTTCGTCCAGTTGCAAAGGCATTAGGAGCTGGGTCGTTAACAATTGCCACCTTAGGCATAGGAAGGCCAGAGGCAATCACAACTTCATTGACAACATTAAATAGATTGGGATTATCCTCATAGCTAATTACTTTTGCTCTAGTCATTTTTAATACCAATTTATCTGAGGCAAAATATGATCCCCAGACTGAGATTAAAGTGATTAGAACAGCAAGAGGTATTACTCCAGCGCCAGTTCCACCAAAGTAGGTGATTGCAACATAGGAAATACACCAGACCAAAACTGCCATGAAGAAGAGCAGAAAGAAGGTCCTTCGTTTATTTACTGATTCAAGCGCGCGAAAATCTGCCATTTACCTAGAACTTAACATTTGGTGCGTTTCGAACTGCTGGGTCATCAACTTCATAAAACTCTCTCTCCCCGACCTTGGCAAGGCCAACAAAGAGAGATGATGGAATCGTTTTAACTGCAGTATTAAGGCTTCTAACAGTGTCGTTATAGAACTGGCGAGCAAAGGAGACTTTATTTTCTGTAGTTGCCAGCTCTTCTTGAAGCTGGAGAAAATTAGTGGAAGATTTCAAATCTGGATAAGCCTCAGCAACAGCTAATAATCCACGCAGGGCGTTAGTTAGAGCGCCATCTGCCGCAGCAACGGCTGGAAGAGTTGATGCAGTAGTTGATGCCGCTCTTGCTTGGACAACTCGCTCAAATACTTCCCTCTCCTGTGTGGCATATCCCTTTACTGTCTCCACAAGATTAGGAATTAGATCTGCTCTTCGCTTTAATTGAACTTCAATCTGTGAAAAGCCTTCATCAACTTGGATGTTAAGGCGAATCAATTTGTTATATTGAATAATGGCAAAGACAACAAGGAAGAGAACTAGAGCTAGCGCAATTACGGTTATATCCATGGCTTAAATCTACTTAATTTCCTAGAACCCTGCTTGCCTACTTAATTTCAGTTTTGTAGAAGTTGAGCCAAGACTTGCTTGGCGTTGGGCCACGCTGACCTTGGTATCTTGAGCCATAGACTGCAGAGCCATAAGGATGCTCAGCGGCAGATGAGAGTTTGATGAGACATAACTGACCAATCTTCATTCCTGGATATAGCTTGACTGGAAGGTTTGCCACATTTGAAAGCTCAAGGGTTATATGACCGCTAAAACCAGGATCGATAAAGCCCGCAGTTGAGTGGGTAAGTAAACCAAGGCGCCCTAAAGAAGATTTTCCTTCAAGTCTTCCGGCAATGTCATCTGGAAGAGTGATTACTTCATAGGTAGAAGCTAGAACAAATTCACCTGGATGGAGAATAAAGAAGTCATCAGGGGCAACAGCGACCTCACGAGTTAGCTCTGATTGTTCTAGCGATGGATCAATCACCTCATACTTATGGTTTTCAAAGACTCTAAAGAATCTATCGAGTCGAACATCAACACTTGATGGCTGAATCATCTTGGCCTCAAAGGGCTCAACCTGAACCCGGCCTGCCTTTATCTCTGCTGCAATATCGCGATCACTTAGTAGCATGGGCTCAATGCTATTGCTGCGGGCGTAGTGAAATGGCATCACGCCAGCTTCCCAAGCTGGCAGCGCGGGTTCGATTCCCGTCGCCCGCTCGTCGTATTGCGTAAGTTACTCACCAGTAGCATTATTGGGC
>CANNDP010000086.1 GCA_947503395.1 Actinomycetota bacterium | reverse complement strand
CCTACCAGTAACCGCTAATTTTGCCCCCATGAGCGAATACTTCATTCCGGCCCTAGAGCCAAAAGCAACCCAAGGAAACCTAACTAACTTAGTAGCTGAGAGAGCCTGGTTTGAACCAGAGCGAATCTTGGTCTCGCGTCCACTCGGTGATGGTTGGCAGCCGGTAAGCGCTCGTGAATTTGAAGCAGAGATTCGCGCCACAGCTAAAGGTCTTATTGCATCTGGAATCGGATTAGGCGATCGCGTAGCAATTATGGCTCGCACTCGTTATGAATGGACCGTTCTAGATTTTGCTATCTGGTTTGCTGGCGCAGTAACAGTTCCAATCTATGAAACTTCATCACCTGAACAAGTTGATTGGATCCTCTCGGACTCAGCCTCGGTTGCCATAATTGTTGAGACCCCACAACTTCGGGAGACTGTAACCCCCGTTCTAAATAGCAATGTAAAGAATTGTTGGGTAATAACAGAGAATGTTCTAGCGCAACTTGCTTATCTTGGCCGCGATATCTCTGATCAAGAGATTGATAATCGCAGAAATGCGCTAACTCCAGATTCTCTTGCAACACTTATCTATACCTCTGGAACTACTGGGAAGCCAAAAGGCGTAACACTTACCCACGGAAACTTTTTATCAGAGTGTGGAAATGTAGTTATGGGCGCTGCTGACTTATTTATGAAGGCTGGCGGCTCAACTCTGCTATTTCTTCCAATTGCTCACGTCTTTGGTCGCATGGTGCAAATTGGCGCTATTCGCGCAGGTCTTCATCTTGCTCACTGCCCAGATCCTGTTGGCAGACTTCCGATTGACCTTGCATCTTTTAAGCCGACCTTCGTTCTTGCTGTGCCAAGAATTTTTGAAAAGGTTTATAACGGAGCTGAGGCCAAAGCTGACGCAGCAGGAAAGGGTGCAATTTTTCGCAAGGCTGCAGCTATCGCTGTGGAATACAGCAAATCACTCGATAATGGCGGTCCATCACTAACTCTTAAGTTAAAACATGGTCTCTTTGATAAATTGGTTTATTCCAAGATTAGACATGGTCTTGGCGGAAGAGTTGAGGCAGCGATCTCAGGTGGAGCTCCACTCGGTGAGCGTTTAGGCCACTTCTATCGCGGCGCTGGAGTTAGAGTCCTTGAAGGTTATGGCTTAACTGAAACCACTGCTGGCGCAACTCTTAATTTGTCTACTGCTCATAAAGTTGGTTCAGTTGGAAAACCAATCCCAGGAACCACAATCAAGATTGCCGAAGATGGCGAAGTTTTAATCAAGGGTCCAATTGTTATGCGCGGCTATTGGCAGAATGATGCTGCTAATAAAGAAGTTTTCACCGATGATGGATATTTCCGCTCCGGTGATTTAGGAAAACTAGATGAAGAGGGCTTCCTCTATATCGTGGGTCGAAAGAAAGAGCTGATCGTTACATCAGGTGGAAAGAATGTTGCCCCTGCAGTTCTTGAAGACCGCTTACGCGCCCATCCATTAGTTAGCCAATGCATAGTAGTTGGCGATAACCAGCCATATATCGCTGCACTAGTAACTATCGACCCTGATGCACTTAAGGGTTGGATCACTGCAAACAAGAAGGATGGTGCATCTCTCGCGGAGCTCACCAATGATCCTGATCTAATTGCAGTCATTCAAACTGCAGTTGATGAAGCTAACAAGGCAGTAAGCCGTGCTGAGTCAATTCGTAAGTTCACAATCTTGCCGGTTGATTTCACCATCGCCGGAGGTCATTTGACTGCCAAGTTGTCAGTTAAGCGTCACGTAGTCCATAAAGAGTTCGCGGCCGAGATCGCCGAACTCTTTGGCTAAATCTAAACCAGAGACCCAAGAGAGCACTCTTCGCCTAGATTTAGCTCGCCGTCTCCATGAGACTTTGGCCCAGGATCTAGCTGTAATTGGCTATCAGCTCGATGAAATAATTGGTGATACAAATTTAGATAAGAAGCATCGAATAGCCCTGCGCAAGATTCGATTTTCTATAAGCCAAACGACTAAGTCTTTTCGCGATCAGATCTACCAATTAAAGCTCACCTCAAGAGAGCAACTATCCAAGCAAGTAGTAGAGATATTAGGTGAGATCAAGCTAGCGGCCGACTTTACCTATCCAGAATTTGATCCAAAGGTTGAAGAGGCCTTAAGTCAGATAATTTTAGAGCTAGCAAGAAATACATCTCGCCACTCTAAAGCAACTCGCTTCTATCTCAACTTTAAAGAGAATGAAGAGAGCATCGAGTTTGAAATCGGTGATGATGGAATTGGTGGAGTTAAACCTAAAGATTTTCGATTTGGTTTAGCAAGTATTGATGAGCTACTAATCCAAATCTCTTCTTCCTACTCCAGCTCCTCAAAGAGTGATGGTAGTAGCTTTAAATTCCAGATTAGGAAATCTGGGAGTGATAATGCTTAAGGTATTGGTAGTCGATGATCACACTATGGTTAGAGAAGGCCTGCGCCGTTTAATTGCCCGCGACGAAGAAATCTGTGTAATTGGCGAAGCAGGATCTAAGAGAGAAGCATTTGCTCAGATATCGCATCTAAACCCTGATGTAATTGTTGTTGATTTAAATCTGCCTGATGGCAATGGCCTTGAAGTGGTGGCTTGGGCCAGATCTCTCTCGCAGCGAATTGGAATAGTGGTTTTAACTATGTCTAATATGCCAGAGCATGTTCTAGCATCAATGCAATCAGGGGCGAGCTCTCATGTTGATAAAGCATCGCCAAGCAGTGAGCTACTGAGTGCTATAAAGGCAAGTTCAGTTAAGCCTTTAAGTTTTACTGCTAGAAAGTTGACCCAAGCAATCGATGCTAAAAATCGAGAAGTAGGCCTTACTCCAAGAGAGCTAGAGATTCTTGAAAAACTTCCAACCGGTGATACTGTCCTTGAAATAGCAGCTCAATTATTTGTAACCGAGTCAACAGTTAAGACTCACCTGGCATCAATTTATAAGAAGTTTGGAGCAAAAAACCGCGTTCAATGTATAAACACAGCCAGGAAAACTGGCCTACTTCCCTGATATTTCCAATAGTTTATTAAAAGCGCTTGACCAAATATCCCAACTCCAATTGCTCTCAACCCAGACTCTTCCGGCCTCGCCCATCTCTTTTGCAGCCTTCGGATTATCCATTAAAGAAAGCACTCGATTAGCAATCTGATTGATATCCATGCCGTCTACAACATATCCAGTTCTGCCATCAAGGAGTGCATCTGGAGCTCCCCCAGAACTTCCAGCAATAACAGCAAGAGCGCAGGCACTTGCCTCTAGATAAACAATTCCAAGGCCTTCAACTTCAAGACCCATTAGGCGAGATCTCGAAGGCATTACAAATAGATCTGCCGCGTTTAGATACTTTGGTAGATCTGCATAGGCAATACTTCCAAGAAAAATCACTGAGTCTTCTATGCCGTATTTTGCAACTAGCGAATCAAGCTTTGCTTTTCGAGGACCTTGGCCAATAAATAGCAATTTAGCATCAGGCCGCTTAGCCAGAATCTTAGGCATCGCGGTGATTAACTTATCTTGACCTTTTCTATGGACTAACCTTCCAACCGATAAAATTAAGGGCTCAGAACCAATCTTTAATTCAGCTCTGACCGCATTAACCTTTGATGGATCTCGCTCTGGCTTAAAGTGATTTATATCGATTCCAGGAGCAATTTTTACTAACTTAGCCTTATCTTTAAAGTGCTTTCCAATGACTGATCCGGTGTAATCGCCTAGAAAGGTTAGAACATCAACACTTCTAGAAATCTCCTTCATTGCAAAGTTAAAGGGAAAAACCTTTGACCACCAGACCTCATGTCCATGGCTTAGAGCAACAATTTTCTTGACATTACCTACTCTTAAAAACCTGGCAGAGATTGCAAGTGGAGCTGCAGCTCCAAACCAAATCTTCTCTACTTTGC
>CANNDP010000085.1 GCA_947503395.1 Actinomycetota bacterium | reverse complement strand
GCTGAAAACGCCTCCCTAGCTCAGTGGTAGAGCATCCGCCTTGTAAGCGGAAGGTCGTCAGTTCAATCCTGACGGGGGGCTCTAGAGAAAAACTACTTTCAAAATTCTCCTTGAATTTACCCAGAAGCCCTTTGCTAATCACCTTGCTAATCCAGGCTCACACTCGACTTGCTCCTAAAGGCAAGCTAAATATAGATACTGCAATAACGGGTGGTAATGAATCGAGGGTCATTCCACCCGTTTTCAGTTCTCAATTGAGGAATAATCGCAGTCTATGTCTTTGGCAAAGGATTTTCTCCCATGAGTCAATTTTCAGATGCGCTCTTTATTGGTGGCAGTGGGCGAAGTGGAACAACGATTGCGGGCAAATTGCTCTCTAGGCATCAAGAAGTTATTTTGGCAAAACCTATTGAAATAAAGTTTTTAACATCAGGAAATGGCCTCCTTGATCTCTATCTCAACCCACGGGTTAGTAGAAGTGGAAAAGTGAGGGTCGCACCTAATGCAAATCTAAAGAAATTTATAAAGAGCGCTGATGATAAATGGTGGCTCCGAAAAGGCAAGAAGTCAGGAGTGACAGGGTTATCAACGGGGATAGAGCGAGCTAAGTGGGATGCATTAATTGCAGATCTGAAAGTAGAGATTGACGAAAATAGATTTCAAGCCTGCCAGAATTTCTTTAGAGGATATCTAGATATTCAAAAGAGGGAAGCAACCTCTCACCTCTGGATTGACACTACCCCTCCAAATCTGATGCGCGCTAATGAGATAGCTCATCTATTACCTGGCGCGCGATTTCTTCACATGATTCGAGATGGACGTGATGTGGCAAGTTCAGTAGTCAGAGAGCCATGGGGCCCTTCAAAGCACTTCGAGGCTTTAGATTGGTGGAAGGAGAGAATGTTGTTAATTCTAAAAGAAACAAGAGAGATAGAAAGCTCGGTGCACCACCTCTGGATGGAAGATTTAGTTGAAAATGATAGAGAAGCAAGCCTTGAAAAATTACTAAAGTTCTTAAATCTAGGGCCAGATTCAAAGATGTTCGACTACTTCCGCGAAACTATCAATCCTTCTTCAGCCCATACAGGTCGCTGGAGGCAAGAGGTAAAGAGAGCATCAGAGTTTGATTCGAAGTATCAGAAAATTCTGGAGGGATTAATTAAAGAGGGACTTAAACTGCCTACGAAGCAAACCTGAGATGCGCCTCAATTTCACTACGATCCAAAATTGGGTTCATATCGACCTCTCCAAAAGCAGCTTTTGCGATCGCCTTTCTCTTGGCAAGATAAGTAGGAGAAAAGTCTTTAATTAGATGCTCAAATCGCTCCTGAGTTCTGATGTATTTATCTAAAATCTTGAAATTTCTTGAATCGCTAAAGACCACCTCGCCGTTTGTCTCAGTAGGTCCATCGTGAGGAAAGAGAGTTCTAAAAGCAATTGCTGCCGCGCGAAGTAGGAGGTTAATGAAGCGGCGGGCATAGAACTTAGGACTGCGAGCAAAAGCTGCGAAATAGATAAATCGTTGATAGGTAAGACGTTTGTTTATAAGAGAGCTATAGGCCTGATTCGATAAGAGCTTTATTAGCTCAGCAATCTGAGCAGCACCGCTAAAGTCTTCAACGGAGCTGCACTTGGCTCTGAGTTGCTCTCGCAAGGCTTGGGATTGCAATCTGGCGCTCTGGCTCTCAATATCTTCTAATGATTCGTTTTCGGCATAAATTGCAAGCTCTTGTTCTGCGCACCACTTAGCGCGAGATTTTTGATCATCTGTTCCCCGATTATTTGCGATAAATAGTGTGGGAATGCCGGCCGGAATAACTTCATGAACGCTGTTGTATCCAGCTGCGCAAATAGCGGCATCGAAGGCATGAAGTAGGTCGGCTAAGGGAAAGTGTCTGATTACCTTTACATCCGTGCCATCAGGAACAAGGGAGTTACCCTCTTGATCAACTGGTTTTCTAGGCATAACAATCTGAAGATCTTTCCAGTTAGATAATCCTTTAAAGACGGCAGATGCTCGGGCATCTAGATCTGTATTTCCGACCCCCATCTGCACAAGTACTGCAGGCTTATCGTTATCAAGTCCAAGAAACCTGCGAGCATCTTGGCGCGAAAGGGCGCGCTCGGGAAGATATAAAGTCACTGGCTTTGTTAATACTGATTCAAGTCTTGACTTGGTTGGCCCAGAATCTGCATCGCGAGCAACATCTCCAGGTTCGATCACATAATCCATCAACCTTGATTGCAAACCCAAGATCACTCCTTGAGGCTTTCTCTGCCACATTCCTCTTCTAATCCAGATCAAATTAACGCTAGGCCGGGCAATCTTTGCAGCGATAATTCCAGGATAAGGAACAACTCCATCAAAAGTGATGACAGAGGCGCCTGTCTCATCAATCAGCGCAACCAGTCGATCTCGAAGATAGGTATCCCAATTCTTCCGCGGCATTAATCCTTTATCTCTTCCTGGGACATATTCACAATCTAGGTCGAGAGCCTTTGCCACCTCAACAACGGAGTAAGCCATCGAGAAGATGATTGGTCTTGCATCACTTTGTAAGGCTCTGGCAATCGCGCTAGCTCGAATGAGATGCCCGGCGCCTACTCCATTGCTGGTAATCATTATGACCGCAGGGTTTTCCATTAGAGCAAGGTAGGAGCAGTTTTTGAACGAGACGTGGCTATCAGGTTAACAAGGATTGAAGGTCACGCGGGAAAACCCGCTTGACCTCTTCACTTAGCGTTTTCCAACACTTTCGCTGCCGTCAATTTTGGGGAAATCTAAAGATAGACCCTTAAGGCATGAGAGTGGCGATAGTGACAGAGTCATTTCTTCCAACGATAAATGGCGTAACAAACTCTGTAATACAAGTAAATCGCACCTTAGTAAGCCAGGGCCACCAGGTAGTGATTTTGGCGCCCGATGTTAACTCTCGCCCTAAATTCTTTGAAGGCTCAGAGGTCATTGGTCTTCCAGCAATTAACCTGCAGAAAGTATTGCCGGTAGCTGTACCTAACTTCTTAATCCAAAGAGCGCTACTTGACTTTAGGCCTGATGTAATTCATCTAGCCTCCCCGGCAATTATGGGAGCTCACGCTCAGAGAGTGGCAAGTAAATTGGCAATTCCAACAGTTGCCATCTATCAGACAGATTATGTTGGCTTTGCTCAACACTATAAATTCTCATTTGCGCAAAGGGCGATAGAAAAAATTGTTCAAGTAATTCATCAATCAGCCACTATCAATCTAGCCCCATCAACATTTGCGATAGCGCAATTGGATAAAGCCGGGGTTAATAATGTTGCACGATGGGGAAGAGGGGTTGATCTAGAGCAATTTAACCCCAAGCATCGCAGAGATGACCTATTTCCAAGAGAGAAGTTCGTCTTAGGATTTGTGGGACGTCTTGCTCCAGAGAAAGGAATCGAGCGTCTTGCAGCCCTTGATTCAAGAGATGATATTCAATTAGTAATCATTGGCGATGGTCCAATGCGCACAGAGTTAGAGCGAAAGTTACCTTCAGCAATCTTTACTGGAAAGAAAAGTGGCTTGGAGTTAGGTCAACACTTTGCAAGCCTTGATGCATTTATTCATCCAGGCGAGCATGAGACTTTCTGTCAGGCTGCTCAAGAGGCGCTTGCATCAGCAGTTCCTGTCATTGCTCCAACTCGCGGTGGGATTAAAGATTTTATCCTTGATGGAGTAAATGGAATCTTGGTTGATTTCCAAGATAAGAGCGCACTGGCCAATATCTCAAGCTCTAAGTGGCAGTTTTTATCAGAGCCTCAAACCAAGGACGCAGCTAGAGAATCTGTTAAAGATCGCAGCTGGGAGAGTGTAAATCAAGAGTTAATTGGCCATTATCAAAGCGTTGTTGCCCAATCTAGAGCGAAGAGAGTTGGCCTAGCCTCATGAAGATATTACATATCGCAAATTTTTATGGCCCTAAATCCGGTGGCATCAAGACCACAATTCATGACTTAGGTAAGAGATATGAGAAGGCAGGCCATGAATTTACCTTTGTCGTTCCAGGAATAAATCTCTCCAAAACAAAGACGCCATATGGAAC
>CANNDP010000084.1 GCA_947503395.1 Actinomycetota bacterium | reverse complement strand
CTGCTGACACTATTGCAAAGCTTGCCCAGGGACGAGCGGATGATTTACTAACAACAACAGTCTTAGCATCAGATGCTCCGGTATTGGTAGTTCCTGCGATGCATCCAAATATGTGGCTCAACAGGGCAACGGCACAAAATGTTGAAACGCTTCGCTCCCGCGGTTTTTCTGTCTTGGATCCAGAAGTTGGGCGCCTATCAGGTAAAGATTTTGGAGTGGGGAGATTTCCAGAGAGTTCAAAGATAGTTGCACAAGTTCTAAGCCTTTCCAAGACCGAGTTATTGCTTGAAGGAAAAAGAGTCCTAGTAACAGCTGGCGGAACTAGAGAAGAAATTGATCCAGTCAGATTTATTGGAAACAAATCAAGTGGCAGACAAGGTCTAGCTATTGCCTATGAAGCCCTAAGAAGCGGCGCTGAGGTAACTGTCATTGCAGGCCACACCGATCCATTTGAATTAGATGGAGTCAGAGTTATCAAGGTAAATACCGCGCTAGAGATGATGTCAGCAGTTGAAAGCGAATTCAGTAGCGCTGATGCATTAGTCATGGCAGCAGCGGTTGCGGATGCAAGACCAGTATCTAGTTCTTCAACGAAGATCAAAAAGGCTGATTTTGACTCAATTAATCTCACCACTAATCCAGATATTTTAAGTAAGGTGGCTCAGAGTAAGAGAAGTAATCAGGTAGTTGTTGGATTTGCTGCAGAAACAGCAAAAGACTTAATTAAAGCTGGTGGAGAGAAGCTTATAAGCAAGGGCGCTGATCTTCTCTATGTTAACGATGTCTCTGGTGGCGCAATATTTGGGCAGGATCAAACCAGCGGAACGCTTATTGGGCTAGGTATCGATTCAATTAATTTCAATGTTGTTAGTAAACACGAGGTAGCAAAGAGCATAGTTATTCATATAGTAAAGAAATTAGAGAAGACTAATGGCTAAGCGTCTCTTTACATCAGAATCAGTTACTGAGGGCCATCCCGATAAAATTGCAGATGCTATCTCTGATGCCGTTCTTGACTCACTGCTTTCTCAAGATCCAAAAAGTAGAGTGGCCTGTGAAACTTTAATCACAACAGGACAAGTCCATGTTGCCGGAGAAGTTACTACTGAGGGCTACGCCGATGTGATGGGGCTTGTTCGTGAAACAGTACTCAATATTGGCTATGACAGCTCTGAAAAAGGCTTTGATGGAAATAGCTGCGGGGTGTCAATCTCGATCGGACAACAGTCACCAGATATCGCCGTGGGTGTTGATCACGCCTTTGAAGAAAGAGTTGCCGCTTCAAAGGATCCGCTAGATTTACAAGGAGCTGGAGATCAGGGCTTGATGTTTGGGTATGCCACTCGAGATACTAAAGAGCTAATGCCTCTACCTATTGCGATGGCTCATAGACTTGCTGAGCGTCTCTCTAGTGAGAGAAAGAATGGTCAACTTGGATATTTACGCCCTGATGGAAAAACTCAGGTAACCATCGAATATGACGGAGATAAACCAGTTGCGCTTAATACAGTTGTGATTTCGTCTCAACATGCACCCGAAATAGATATTGAGAAGAAGATGGCACCTGAGATTAAGAAGTTTGTTATTGATCCGGTTTTAGCTTCTTTTGATCTACCAGCAAGTGATGTTCGAATCCTTATAAATCCAACTGGACGCTTTGTTATCGGTGGACCAATGGGTGATGCCGGACTAACTGGGCGAAAAATTATTGTGGACACCTACGGTGGTATGGCTCGACATGGTGGGGGAGCTTTTAGTGGCAAAGATCCTTCAAAGGTTGATCGCTCAGCTGCTTATGCAATGCGTTGGGTTGCAAAGAACGTAGTTGCCGCCGGTCTTGCTGATCGTTGCGAAGTACAAGTTGCCTATGCCATTGGAAAAGCACAACCGGTGGGCCTATTTGTCGAAACATTTGGAACCGAGAAAATTCCAGTTCAGCAAATATCAGATGCACTTCTCAAAGTTTTTGATTTAAGACCAGCTGCAATTATTAGAGATCTAAATCTTCTTCGTCCAATATATTCGAAAACTAGCGCATACGGGCACTTCGGACGTGAGTTAGCTGATTTCACTTGGGAGAAGACTGATAAAGCAAGCGCGCTAGCTGCAGCTGTTAAGGGTTAAGGATTGCTGTGGCCACAGATAAGCCACTGACTCTGCGTCGCCAAAAAGGAAAATCTGCAATAAGGGCGCGACAAAGTTTGGATAGTTTGCAAGTTGAAGTTCTTGTGGACACAGGAGTTTTTCACTTAGAACAACCTTTCTCCTACTTTCTTCCAGAGGAACTAAAGGAACTAATTTACGTCGGTTCTCTTGTAAGGGTTCCGTTTAAGAATGATTTGAAAAATGGAGTTGTACTTTCAGTCAAGAACAAAAGTCAAGCAGCACTTAAGCCAGTTGATAGCTTGTTAACGTCAGTCCGTCTCACTCCAGGTTTTCTAGAATTTACTAAGAAAGTTTCAGAGCGCTATATCGCTAATCAAGCATCAATATTTGCTGCAGTGCTTCCAACCTTTACAAAAGCGATAAGTCCCTCGGTGGGTAGCCCTCTGATGAAGCAAACTAGTGGCTCAAAGCCAACAAGGCGTCTTTTTCTCTTGAATCGCTCAGAATCAATTGAATCTCGAGTTGTGAAAATTGTTAAAGAGCGCAAGGGTTTGAATCTGCTTTTAATTCTTCCAACACAGAAAGAAATAGAAAAGGTTGTCAAAGCCCTGGGGGAGATGAAGCAAGAGGTCATAGAGATTGGTTCACATCTCACCTCTTCTCAGAGAAGGAAGAATTTCGATTTAGCGGCTTCAGTAAAGCCTGCAATAGTTATAGGGACCAGGAGCGCCATTCTTGCCCCTATGTCCCAAATTGATGAGATAGTGATTGCTGATGAATCGGTAGAGCATTTTCAAGAACAGAAGGCGCCCTACTGGAACGTGAGAGATATGGCTCTTCTGCGATCAGAATATGAGCATGCAAGCATTACTTTTGTTTCGCACTCAATTTCACTCGAGTTAGCACGATTAGTTGAAATAGGTTGGATCTCAAGCCTCACCGAGCGGAAATTTCTTGGTGGTCACCGAGCAAACATTGCCACAGAACCAAACTCCTATCATGAAACAATTCGAAAAGCGCTCAAGATAGGACCAGTCCTCGTTAGCGTGACAGATAAAGGTTATGCAAATACTTTCTCCTGTCAGAGATGTCGAAATCTTGCTCTCTGCAAGTGCGGAGGAAGATTGATCATTGGCAGGAGAGATAAATACTCTTGCTCAATATGTGATTTTCAAAGCGATCAATGGCGCTGTCAGATCTGTCAGGCAGATCAAGTGCGCATCGTCAAAGGTGGGGCAGAAAAAATCGTTGAAGAACTGGGAAAAGCTTTTCCAAGAGTTGCAATCTTCACATCTACAGGTGATAAAGCGATCGCAACTCTGGATGGCTCTCCAGCAATTGTGGTTTCAACTTTTGGCGTAGAGCCAGAGGTCAGTGCTGGTTATGCCGGAGCAGTGCTTCTCAATGGTGAAGCGCTTCTTAATAGAGCTTTTATACGCGCAGAAGAGGAGCTTCGCTTTAGATGGTTTAAATTGGCAGCGAAAGTGCGCTCCTCGGGATTTATTTATCTTTCTCTACCCTCTTCCCACCCTCTTTCCCAAGCGTTGATTAGCGATAACGTAATGCGAGCAATTCGAGCTGAAAGTAGCGAAAGAGAGGCGGTTTCACTTCCTCCTTCGGTGCGAATAATTCAGGTTACCGGTGAGGAGCGATCGATTTCTGGCCTTAGAAGAAAGCTTTTGGAACAATTCGATAACTTGGAGATTCTGACATCTGCTGATAATCGAACAATTCATCTCAAGATATCTCACCAAGGGGCTAATGCTCTTTTGGTCTCATTAAAAGCTCTGCAGAAGTATCGCTCAGCATCAGGGCAGGATCTCTTCTCCATTCGTGTAGATCCGTACAAGATCTGATTCTTAGCTCAGTAAGTTAGAATTAGTCCATGGCAATCCAAGCAATCAGATTTTTTGGTGATCCGGTATTAACGACTCCGGCAACTGAAGTGATCAATTTTGATAAGGAATTGCAACG
>CANNDP010000083.1 GCA_947503395.1 Actinomycetota bacterium | reverse complement strand
TCATTGCCCGCGCCTTGCTCCTCTAATCCAGTCGGCTAGACTGCGCCGGTTGGGGGCAGTAGCTCAGTTGGTTAGAGCCCCGGACTCATAATCCGGTCGTCGTAGGTTCGAGCCCTACCTGCCCCACTTGGTGAAATGAGCGTGAATGCTCTGAAGTCCTCCTGTGAACTCTTAGTCCTGCGCTGATACGCTCACCCTCAATTCCTCCCCACATCACTTCCAAGTTATGAAAGGTAAGAATGAAAAAATCAAGAATTATTGCTTTCGCCGCTCTGGCATCTCTTACGCTCTCTCTTCTCTCAGCGATTGCTCCAGCTCAAGCAGCTCGTGATCTAAAGGGAAGTAAGTGTGCACAAGAGGGATTAGTTCGCACGATTCAAGGCGTTACCTACACCTGCGAGCGCGTTAGCGGATCTTTGCAATATGCCCAGGGACGTAAGCTCTCCGGAACACTAAATGTTCTCTGCACACCACAAGAGTCTTGGTGCGTTGCAATGACACAGGCATTCCAAGCAAAAACTGGAATCACCACAAAATTTATTCGCCTCTCATCAGGTGAAGCTCTAACTCGTCTAATTGCTTCCAAAAATAATCCAGAGTTTGATGTTTGGACTGGCGGACCGAATGACAGCCATATCTCAGGTCGAATTCAAGGCGTACTAGATACTTACAAGTCGCCAACTAGAAATATGCTCAAGAAGCAGTTCCAAGACAGCGATGGTTATTGGACCGGTATTTATATGGGAGCTCTAGGTTTCTGTTCAAATACAAATGAGCTAAAGCGTCTTGGTCTTCGCGCTCCAACAAGTTGGAACGATCTTCTAGATTCCAAGTACAAGGGCAACATCATGATGGCCCACCCTGGAACTTCAGGTACTGCATACACAGCACTTTGGTCACAGGTATTGCGCCTTGGATCACAAGATGCAGCGATTGCTTACATGAAAGATCTAAACAAGAACATTCTTAGCTACACCAGAAGCGGCGCCGGCCCAACCGGTCCACTTGGTCGCGGCGAAGTTGCAACTGGTTTGGTCTTCTCTCACGACTGCACCGCAGCAAAACTTCGTGGCAATCCAGTAGTCGTCTCCTTCCCTAAAGAAGGAACTGGCTTTGAAATTGGTGGAATTGCTCTAGTTAAGGGCGCCAAGAATGCAGAAGCTGCTAAGGCTTATATTGATTTCTCACTATCGGCTGAAGCACAAAATCTTGGACCTGCAAAGGCTGAGTCTTTCCAGATTCTTACCAATCCAAATGGAAAGTATGACCCTCGAATGGTCAACTTGAAGAAAGTTACTTTGCTTGATTATCAAGCAGAGGCAGCAGGAGTTGCAGCAGTTGCACTCAAGGCTCGCTTCGATAAGGAAGTAGCGCTAACTTCATCAGCTAAGTAACCTAGTAATATAAGTAAAGTAGTTCGAGGGGTTCTGAAATAACTTTCAGAGCCCCTCACTACTAATCTGAGTTAAGGAGCAGTTTTTTGAGCGTTAAAGCCAGTGGAGCGAAATACGACATCTTCACAAAGATTGCTCTAGTTCTGGTTATTTTCATTATCGGATTCTTAATAATCCTGCCGCTAATTAATATTTTGGTTTATTCCACGCAGCCTTCAGGCAGCGCCATCATTACTGGATCCTTTAGCGATGTTGTCACTAGAAATATTATTTGGAATACCGTAAAGCTAGGTCTTACGGTGGCAGCTCTTGGCACAGTTCTGGGTTTCATCATGGCCTATACCCAAGCTCGTGTTGAGTTTAGAGGCAAGAAAATTCTTCATATCATCAACTTAATTCCAATCATTTCTCCGCCATTTGCTTTTGCTACCGCAATCATTGTGCTCTTTGGTCGAAGTGGAATGATCACTAGAGGGGTATTTGATTGGCGCCCAACACTCTATGGCTTTCCAGGACTGGTTCTAGTTTTAACTCTCTCATTTTTTCCAATTGCTTATATGAATCTCTTGGGAATGCTAAGAAGCCTTGATCCTGCCTTAGATGAAGCTGGTTCAAGTCTTGGTGCTAATAAGGCGAGAATATTTAGAACTGTGACTCTTCCACTTTTGATTCCAGGATTTGCTGGGTCATTTTTACTTCTTTTTATTGAATCAATTGCCGATTTAGCAAATCCGATAATTATCGGTGGTAATTACACAGTTCTTGCCTCAAGGGCTTATATGGCTATTAATGGTGATTACGACATCTCACTTGCTGCAGGTTATTCCTCGCTGCTTTTATTACCTGCACTTCTTGTATTTTTGGTCCAACGCTATTGGGCCCAGAAGAAGAGTGTGGTTTCAGTAACTGGAAAACCAAGTGGCCGTCCAACTCTAGTTACATCTAGGGGCGCAAAATTCTTCTTGCTCTCGGTAACAGGATTACTCACAACTCTTATTGTTATGGTCTATGCAACGGTTATCTTTGGCGCGTTTGTAAAGATCATTGGAGTAAATAATGAATTTACTTTAGATAACTTCCGCTATCTCCTCGGTGGTTTTGCTAATGGAGCGATTAAGACAACAACGATGCTTGCTCTCATAGCCACTCCCCTAGCAGGAGTATTCGGTATGTTGATTGCTTGGCTAGTTATTAGAAAAGTTAAGCGAGGCTCTGAAGCGCTAGATTTCTTAGGTATGTTGGGTATCGCAGTTCCTGGAACAGTTATCGGTATTGGATATGCCATCACCTATAACGATCCAGTAAAAGTTGCTGGCGTAACAGTATTTCCTCAAGTTGCAGGCGGGGCTGCTCTGCTTGGTGGCTCTATTGCAATTGTTATGGTCTACATCATTAGATCTAGTCCAGCAGGACAACGCTCTGGTATTTCTATGTTGCAACAGATTGATCCCTCAATTGAGGAAGCATCTGCCTCACTTGGTGCACCTGGCGGTAAGACATTCCGCCTAATTACCCTTCCGCTCATTAGCGGAGCATTCTTATCAGGACTTATGTACGCCTTTGCTCACTCGATGACCACGCTATCTCCCATCATCTTCCTGGTAACCCCAGATACATCAATACTTACCCAGAAGATTCTGGCTGAGGCAGATCAGGGTAGATATGGCAATGTTTTTGCCCTCTGCTGCATTTTGATTTTAATTATTTTAGTAATTGGCAGCTTAATCAATCTGCTAGTACGCAGAAGTCAAGTTTCAATAGAACGCCCCATGGTGACAGGACGCTAAGGAGAAATAATGAAGAATAAATCAGGAAGACTAAACCTTGATGCCCTTACCAAGGAGTTTGGTAATGACAAAGAGAAGGTAGTGGCAGTGCGCGAACTCACACTGACTATCAATCCTGGTGAGTTTGTCACCCTGCTTGGCCCATCTGGCTGTGGCAAAACAACTGCGCTTCGAATGATTGCTGGATTTGAAACCCCAACTAGTGGAAAAGTTCTTCTAGATGGCGAAGATCTAAGTTCACTAACACCAGATAAGCGCCCGATGGGAATGGTTTTTCAATCTTATGCACTATTTCCTCATATGAGCGTCTTTGACAATGTTGCCTATGGCCTAAAAATTAAGAAGATGTCGGCAGCTGCAATAAAGGAAGCGGTTGGTGAAGTCTTAAATTCCATGAGTCTTTCCCATCTTGCAAATCGCGCCCCTAATCAATTATCAGGTGGCCAGCAGCAAAGAGTTGCTCTTGCTAGAGCAATGGTTGTTAGACCTAAAGTTCTTTTATTCGATGAGCCACTTTCAAATCTTGACGCCAAATTGCGAGCGCAGATGCGAATTGAGATTCGCTCAATTCAACAAAAACTAGGAATTACCAGCATCTTTGTGACGCATGATCAGGATGAAGCGATGAGCCTCTCTGATCGGATTGTGGTTATGCGAAATGCAGTTGTGGAGCAAGTTGGCACACCTGATGAGGTTTATCGCAGACCAGCAACGGTATTTGTTGCTGATTTCATTGGGCGCTCAAACTTCTTAGCAGTTGAAACTTTTAGCAAAGCTGCAGCAAACAAGGCCAAAATCGAGGTTAGTGGCAAGAAGATGGTAGTTGCTGCTCACTCAAAAGCCCTTTCTTCAAGTAAGCCAGTCTTATTGGTTCGTCCTGAATCAATCTTGGTCACCTCTGCCAAGAGCAGAAGTTCAAAGCCTGGAAA
>CANNDP010000082.1 GCA_947503395.1 Actinomycetota bacterium | reverse complement strand
CATAATATTCATGTGGTTTCATCACTTGAGAAAAAAGGCGCGATATTTGTTGATGAGACAGATGAAGTGCCTGAGGGTTCAATTGTTATCTTCTCAGCCCATGGCGTCTCACCTCAGGTTCATAAAGAGGCAGCTGATCGGAATCTAAAAACTATTGATGCCACCTGCCCTCTAGTTACTAAAGTTCATCAAGAGGCGCGCCGCTTTGCTAAAGATGATCTCCAGATTCTTCTAATTGGCCATGAGGGACATGAAGAGGTGGAAGGAACAGCCGGTGAGGCCCCAGATCATGTGAAGTTAGTTGATGGTCTAGATGGCGCAAGAAGTGTTGAGATTGATCCAAACAAGGGAGTTGCTTGGCTCTCCCAGACCACACTTAGCGTTGATGAAACCCTTGATGCCGTTGCAATTCTTAAGGAGCGCTTTCCAAATCTTCAAGATCCGCCATCTGATGACATCTGTTATGCCACACAGAATCGCCAAGTGGCTATTAAGCAGATCGCGCCTCAAGCTGATCTTGTTCTAGTAGTTGGCTCAAAGAACTCTTCAAACTCAGTGCGTTTAGTTGAAGTTGCTCTGGAATATGGCGCAAAGGCTGGATATCTAATTGATTATGCCAGCCAACTAGAAGATAAGTGGTTTGAAGGGGTTGAAACTATTGGGGTATCGAGTGGGGCTTCAGTTCCTGAGATTCTAGTAACTGATCTATTGACTGAGCTTGCAGCTCGTGGCTATAGCGATGTTGAGACTGTTACTGCAATGGAGGAGCACCTGCTCTTTGCTATCCCGCCTGAGCTAAGAAAAGATTTAAGAGCTGCTGGAAAGTAGTTTTTTTCGCTCTTTAAAGTAATACCACCAGCCAAATATTGAGCCAGTGATTAAAAATGGCGCAACGCTTGCAAGACCTGAAACTAGATCAACTCCAAGACGAGTAATTGATAGCGATGCCCCGCCAACTGATGGCAGAAGCAATATTGCTGCAAGACCAAAGGCGAGTGGGGGATTAACTACTGCGACATAGGTAGTTCCATCTCGACCGTAAATTAGCGCGCCATAGTAAGAAGCCCAGATGGCAAGGCCAGTTAGAAAGCCAACATTTGATCTAAAGAAGATTTCAATTAGCGCAACAAAAGATATTGCTAAGAATTGAAGAATTACTACTCCAGGCTTTGTTAGCCCCGCTCCCTTTATTGGGCTCTTTATCGGTGGAGTTGGCAGGCTACTTCTCATCGCTCTCACCTTCATCTAAATCATCATCGCCATCATCTAGGGCTGCGGAGCCAAGTTCCTTTGGCGCAATCTGTCTTACCTCATCATCGATATCTTCAATAGCTTTTAATTTAGAGCTAGATGGAGCTCCAAGCTTTACCATCTTTCTAGCTGGCTTAATAACATTTTCTTCAGCGCTCTTGATTAGATCATTAAAAGCTCGCTCCGTTGATTTAATCCGGTCTCCTAGCGTCTCAATCTTGCTATGGACTTTACCTATTCTTTTAAGTAGCTCGCCAGCAAGATCTTGAATCTCTTGGGCATTTCTTGCAAGCTCCGATCTACTAAATACATAAGCCACAGTTCTAAGAAGCGCCATCATTGTTGTGGGGGTTGCGATAGTGACATTTTTTTCAAATGCCTTATGAAGAAGTTGTGGGTCAACATCGAGGGCTTCACTAAGAATTGACTCAAAGGGAGCAAAGAGCACCACATAATCAGGTGAGTTATTACTCTCTTGATAACCCCTTTTAGCAAGAGAGGTGACATGGCCCATCAAATCTTTAGCGTGGGCTTGCATCAGCCTGGTGCGCTCTGCGGGATCCTTTTCAACTATTGCTTCAAGGAATCGATCAAAGGGAAACTTTGAATCGATAAATAGTTCGCTGCCGCCAGGAACAGCAATCTTGATATCAGGTTTAGTTATCTCGCTACCACTACTTCGATAATCTTGTTTGAAGAAGTGAACATTTTCTAATAGGCCAGCATTTTCTAAGAGGGTTTCAAGTTGTGCTTCGCCATATTTTCCGCGGGTCTGAGAATTGGAAAGAGCTCCAGCTAATTTAGTTGTCTCTCTAAGTAGCGTCTCATTTCCTAGCTTCATATTCTCAATCTGAGCTCTCATCTCAGATTCAGCTCTAGTTCTTTTAATCTCTGCCTCTTGGCTCTGAGTATTTAACTGCGCCATTGAGGTAGTAACGCTTCTTAGCTGTTCATTAAGAGTTGTTAACCGGCTCTCTTCTTGGCGCATCGCTTCTATCTGGCCATTAAGAAGTGAGACTTTGCCCCGTTCACTATTGAGGCGGAAATAGCCAATCAAGAGTCCGAGGCCAATGCCAAAACTTAAGCCGATGAGCAGATAGATCGCTGTGTTCATGGCGCTATCGTGGCATCAGGAGGTGACATTGGCAGTTAGGCTCTACCCCTTGTGAGCCTCTCCATCGGAATCGTGGGTCTACCCAATGTCGGAAAATCGACCCTATTTAACGCTTTAACGAAAAATAACGTTCTAGCTGCCAACTATCCCTTTGCAACCATTGAGCCAAATGTTGGCGTAGTTGGCCTTCCAGATGAGCGCCTGGCAGTGCTTGCCAAGATATTTTCCTCAGAAAAGATAATTCCAGCAGCCCTATCTTTTGTTGATATTGCAGGAATTGTTAAAGGAGCATCAGAGGGGGCAGGACTTGGCAATAAGTTTCTTGCCAATATCCGTGAGTGTGATGCGATCTGCCAAGTAATTAGAGCTTTTAACGATAGCGATGTAGTCCATGTTGAAGGAAGAGTTGATCCAAAGAGCGATATTGAAACTATCAATACCGAGCTGCAATTAGCAGATCTGCAGACGATTCAAAAAGCAATACCAAGAATTGAAAAAGAGGCAAGGCAAGCAAAAGAGAGAGCAGTAGTTCTGGAGGCAGTAAAAGAGGCAGAGCAGGTAATCTCATCAGGTGGCTTGATATCTCAATCAAAGATTGATTTAACACTTATCAGAGAGCTACAGCTATTAACTGCAAAGCCTTTTCTCTATCTCTTTAATCTTGATGCTAGCGAGCTGCAAGATAGCGAGTTGAAAGCTCGGTTATCTGCGTTAGTTGCGCCAGCTGAGGCGATTTTTCTTGATGCAAAGACAGAATCTGAGTTAATTGAATTAGATGAGGCAGAGGCTTTAGAGCTATTAAACTCAATTGGACTATCAGAGCCTGGGTTAAGTAGCCTTGCTCGTGTTGGTTTTGCAACTCTTGGGTTGCAGACCTATCTAACTGCAGGTCCTAAAGAGGCTCGGGCTTGGACCATTCATAAGGGCGACACCGCTCCTATGGCAGCCGGTGTAATTCACAGTGATTTTCAGAAAGGCTTTATTAAGGCCGAAGTAGTTTCATTTACCGATCTAGTTGACGCTGGATCATTTAATGAAGCCAAGGCGCGGGGCAAAGTTCGCATGGAAGGCAAGGATTACGTAATGGCTGATGGAGATGTCGTGGAATTTAGGTTCAATGTCTAGAGTAATTAAATCTGCTCACTTAAATGGCCTTGAGGTAAAAAGCCGTGAAGAGCTAAGAAATCTAGCCATTATTGCTCACGTAGATCATGGCAAAACAACACTTGTTGATGCGATGTTATGGCAATCAGGAGCCTTTGCTGCCCATAAAGCGCAGATAGATTCACAAGATCGATTAATGGATTCGATGGATTTAGAGCGGGAAAAGGGAATTACGATCCTTGCTAAAAATACCGCGGTAAAGCGCGGGGATAGCATCGTTAATATCATCGATACTCCAGGGCACGCAGACTTTGGCGGCGAAGTAGAGCGCGGACTTGAGATGGTTGATGGTGTTGCGCTTCTAGTTGATGCCTCAGAGGGACCGCTACCGCAGACTAGATTTGTTTTGAGAAAAGCTTTAGAGAAGAACCTTCCAGTTATTTTGATTATCAATAAAGTAGATCGCCCTGATGCAAGAATTGCAGCAGTTGTTGATGAGGCCTATGCCCTCTTTCTAGATCTTGATGCTGATGAATCACAGATTGATTTTCCAATTGTTTACACCTCAGCTAAAGCTGGAAGAGCATCGCTAAAGAGGCCAAATGATGGCGGCATGCCAGATGAAGAAAATCTTGATGTGCTCTTTGATGT
>CANNDP010000081.1 GCA_947503395.1 Actinomycetota bacterium | reverse complement strand
CGAGTAAAAACTTCTGCTGCCTGGCTTATGGAAAATTCTGGAGTGAAAAAAGGTGAGACTCATAATGGCGCAGGTATTTCAAGTAAGCATGTATTAGCACTTGTTAACACTGGAAGTGCTAGCGCAGATGACATATTAGAGCTAGCAAGAAGTGCAAGAAAGGCAGTAAAGGATAAGTTTGGAATTTTGCTAGAGGCGGAAGTTGCTCTAGTTGGTTTAAATCTATGAGAAAGCTCTTTCTCTCACTCCTTCTTATCTTTCTTCCGCTAAGCCCTTCTTATAGCCATAGCTCCTTAGTTAGCGCGAGTCCAAGTAGTGGATCTGTTTTAGTTGATTTTCCTATGGAGATAGTTCTTGATTTTAATGAAGAGCTATTGGTAATTGGCCAAGATGATCCCAATAGCGTTGAAGTCTTTGATGCAAGTGGAGAGTTAGTTTCAGGAGATTCAAAAGTATCTGGGGCAAGAATTAGCGCAGGACTTTCTATTAATGGCAATGGGAGTTATAGCGTTAAGTATCGAGCAGTTTCAAAAGACGGCCATGTGATTGAAGATAGCTACGACTTTGAAGTTCAATCACCGATTGCGATCTCTGCTCCAATTCAAGAAGAGGTAGTTTCTATTCCTAGCTCCTGGCCTATTCCAATTACTTCAGCACTTGTTCTTGCGCTAGTTATTGGGCTAATAACCTTAATTAAGAGAAGAAAGTAGTTAGCTAAGTAGCTTCTTTATCCTTGTCACACCTTCAATAATGTCTTCATCTGATGTGGCATAAGAGAGCCTGATATATCCAGATGGTCCAAAGGCCTCACCTGGAACAACTGCTACTTCGGCCTCTTCCAATATGATCGTAGCAAGCTCAGCAGAAGTAGTTGGAGTGCGGCCATTAATCTCTTTGTTAAGAACACCTTTAACAGACGGATAAGCATAGAAAGCCCCTTTTGGCATCGGACAGGAAATTCCTGGGATTTCATTTAGAAGTTTTACGATTAGCTTTCTTCTTCTATCAAAAGCCTCACCCATCTTCTTAACTGCGCTCAAATCGCCATCAAGGGCTGCAATTGCAGCCCTCTGAGCCACATTTGAAACATTAGATGTTAGATGTGATTGCAGATTTGTAGCAGCTTTAATTACATCCTTTGGCCCAATCATCCAACCAACTCGCCATCCTGTCATGGCATATGTTTTAGCAACGCCATTAATAATAATTGTCTTATCAGCCATCTCAGGAACGATAACTGGAATTGAAGGAGCAGATGCTCCGTCATAGAGCAGGTGTTCATAGATCTCATCGCTAATTATCCAGATGCCATGCTTTGCAGCCCACTGACCAATTGCTTTAACTTGCTCGTTTGAATAAACAGATCCTGTTGGATTAGAGGGGGAGCAAAAGAGAAGCGCTTTAGTATTTTCATTTCTTGCTGCTTCAAGCTGCTCAATACTTACTAAATAATCTTGTGATTCATCGGCAAATACTTCAACTGTCTTTCCGCCCGCTAATTTGATGCACTCTGGATATGTGGTCCAAAAAGGTGAGGGGAGAATTACCTCATCGCCAGGATTAATAATGGAGGCAAAAGCTTGATAGACCGCTTGCTTGCCGCCATTTGTTACTAGAACTTGATCAACGCTAATTTCATAATTTGAATCACGCTTTGTTTTATTAACAATTGCTTGACGAAGCTCAGGAAGTCCTGGAGTTGGTGAGTAGCGATGATTAGCAACTACTTTTGTTGCAGCTGCTGCTGCCTCAACAATGTAATCCGGAGTTGGAAAATCTGGCTCTCCTGCGCCAAAGCCGATCACTGGACGGCCGGCAGCTTTAAGGGCCTTTGCTTTGGCATCAACGGCTAAGGTCGCCGACTCTGCGATAGCGGCAATTCTTGAAGAGATTCGAGGCTTACTCATAGGACTTAGTCTTTCACAGGCGCAGGTGAGCGCGAGTTCTACCCCTTTTCATGCGGGTTTTACCTATTGGGTAGACCTGACCTACACTTGCCCATCCTGGCGCTTGCTTGATCGGGTAATTAAAAAAATCTGATTATGAAAAGTCCATGCTTTGTCATGTTCGAAAGCGCCATATAGGGCAGTAGCTCAACTGGCCAGAGTTCCGGTCTCCAAAACCGGCGGTTGGGGGTTCAAGTCCCTCCTGCCCTGCGCAGTTGTAAGAAGTAAGAAGTTAACGAAAGAGAGAGGAAGGATGCAAAATGAGTGAGAACTCAGAGAGTAAAGAATTAAATGTCTTTTCTCGCATCGCCCTGTTCTATCGCCAGATAATTAATGAACTACGTAAGGTGGTCTGGCCATCTAGAAATATGTTGACCACATATACCGGAGTAGTTCTTGTTTTCGTGGCCTTTGTTATCGCAGTTGTTTCAGTATTTGATCTAGGTTTAACCAAATTAGTTTTCTTCATATTCGGCGATTAATAGGTAAGGAGGGATGATGAGCGAAGAGCAGATAACTGCCACTACTGATGAAGTAGTAGCAAGTGATGTAGCAGTAGATACAGATATTGAACTTGAAGAGGAAGAAGTTCAAGAGATCGTATCTCCTGAGGTCGCCGCATTCCGCGCCGAGTTAGCAGCAAAGAGCGGGGATTGGTATGTCGTCCACTCTTATGCTGGTTTTGAAAAGCGAGTAAAGGGAAACCTGATGCAGCGCATCACCTCACTTCATATGGAGGATTTCATCTTTGAAATCCAAGTCCCTGAAGAAGAGGTAACAGAGATTAAGAATGGTCAGCGCAAGCAGGTTAAGCGCAATGTTTATCCTGGCTATGTATTAGTTCGTATGGATCTATCAGATGAGTCTTGGTCATGTGTGAGAAATACTCCAGGAGTAACTGGCTTTGTTGGAAACTCTCATCATCCAAGCCCGCTGCCGTTATCTGAGGCAGAGAAGATGCTGATGCCAAAAGAGCTTAAGAAGACTATGAAGCCTGAGATTAAAGTTGTTGATTTCACTGTTGGTGAGTCAGTAACTGTTATGGATGGCCCATTTGCCACTCTTCCTGCATCGATCTCAGAGATCATGCCAGAGCAGGCAAAGCTAAAGGTTTTAGTATCAATATTTGGCCGTGAGACTCCGGTTGAGCTCTCATTCCACCAAGTTCAGAAGATTTAAAGAGAAAAGGTAAAAAGGGGAGAAGAAGATGGCACCGAAGAAGAAAGTCCAAGCACTAATCAAGTTGCAGATCCAAGCTGGAGCTGCCACACCTGCCCCACCAGTGGGCCCTGCCCTAGGTCAGCATGGTGTGAACATCATGGACTTTGTTAAGCAATATAACGCTGCCACTGAGAAGCAAAAAGGCGAGATCGTTCCAGTTGAGATTACTGTCTATGAAGATCGCTCATTTACTTTTATTACCAAGACACCTCCTGCATCACGTCTACTACTTAAGGCAGCAGGGCTAGAAAAAGGATCTTCAGTTCCACATAAGGATAAAGTCGGATCAGTTACTTGGAAGCAATGTGAAGATATTGCAACCTTGAAAAAAGATGACTTAAATGCCAATGATGTGAAAGCTGGAGCAAAGATCATTGCAGGAACTGCAAGATCGATGGGAATCATCGTCAACTAAAAAAATAAGTCGTGGGAGGACCGCGCTGGTCCGCTACTACCACTGCTTCCAAACAAAGGGAAAAGATATGAAGCGCAGTAAGAAATACACCGCAGCAGCGGCGAAGGTAAATCAAGATCAGCTCTACACACCACTATCTGGTATGAAGCTGGTTAAAGAAACTAATGTAACTAAATACGATGCCTCAGTTGAGGTTTCAATGGTTCTCGGCGTTGATCCTAAAAAGGCCGATCAAGCAGTTCGCTCCGTGGTTAATTTGCCACATGGAACCGGAAAGACTGCGCGAGTTCTAGTTTTCGCAACTGGACCAAGAGCAGAAGAGGCCAAGGCAGCGGGAGCTGACATTGTCGGCGGCGATGAGTTAATTGAAGAAGTTAATAAGGGCCGTCTTGATTATGACGCAGTTGTTTCAACCCCTGAGTTAATGGGCAAAGTTGGACGTCTTGGAAAGGTTCTAGGACCACGTGGTCTTATGCCAAATCCAAAGACTGGAACTGTCACAACTGATGTGGCAAAGGCTGTTGGTGATATCAAGGGTGGAAAGATTGAATTCCGTGTTGATAAAGATTGCAACCTACATTTCATTATTGGTAAGTCCTCATTTAGCGCAGAGGCGCTAGC
>CANNDP010000080.1 GCA_947503395.1 Actinomycetota bacterium | reverse complement strand
ATGGCGGCAGCGCATATATCAGCCGCCTGCTTTCATTAATTGCATCCGCGCTACTCTTTATAACAATTGCAGCGATGTTGCTAGCTCCTCTATTGGTTTCACTCTATGCCCCGACTTTTTCCGGCCGTTCTAGAGAAGTAACTCTTGCTTTTACTCTCTATTGTCTGCCGCAGATTCTCTTCTACGGCTTATATGGAATTCTGGGTCAAGTTGCCAATGCCAAAGAAAAGTTTGGGCCGATGATGTGGGCTCCTATTGCTAATAATCTTCTAGTTATTGTTCTTTTCTCCTACTTCATCTCAGTAACAGATGAGATCTCACTTGAAACAATAAGTGATTCACAGATTGCTCTACTTGGCCTGGGAAGCACGATCGGTATTGCGCTGCAAGCGCTAATTCTTATTCCAACCTTGAAAAAATCAGGTTTAAAGCTCTCTTTCCGTAGGGATTGGCGGGGAGTAGGACTTGATAAGGCTCTAAGACTTGCTAGCTGGGCATTCATTTTTGTTCTCATATCGCAACTTGGTTTTCTTGTAACAGTAAATATTGCAACTAGAGCTGCTGTTTTAGCGCAAGAACAAGGTATTGATTATGGAGTTGGTTATACCCCATATGCCAATGCTTACTTGGTTATGTTGCTACCGCATTCAATAGTCACTATCTCCATTGTCACAGCTCTTCTTCCCGGTTTATCCAAGTTAGCGTTTGATAAGAAGTTATCTGAAGTTAAAGATCAATTAAGTAAGGCGCTTCGACTCGCTGCCATATTAACTATTCCTGCATCTCTGTTCTTTTTCTTTTTTGCAGAGGAAATTGCTAGCGCAATATTCTTTGGTATTTCAGAACAATCTGCAGAATATATTGGGCGAGTTCTTGCTGCAATGGCTCTTGGATTAATACCGCTTTCAATAAATTTGGTGTTAATTAGAGGGTTAAATGCCTTTGAAAATACTAAATATCAGGTGATCTCAAATTTAGTTATTAACTTAATTGCCTTAACAATTAGCACTTGGGCTTTCTTTAATCTAGATGTTGTAGATATAACGGTAGGACTTGGAGCCGCTCTTGCAATCAGCTATTGGGTAGGAATCGTTTGCACCTATTTCTTACTACGAAAATATTCAGGGCCACTAAATATCGTCTCTTTACTGCTCTTTCATAGCAAAATTGCCTTCATCGCGCTCCTATCTTGCTTGGCTATTTCTAGCTTGCAATCAAGGCTTGATTTGGAGGGGAATCTTTTCTCATTACTTTTTGTTCTCTTAAGCACATTTCTCCTCTATCTTGCGATAGGGCGAGTGTTTAAGGTTTCAGAGATTAGCCAAGTATTAAAAGTTCTATTACGAAGGTAGGGTGCTCTAGTGAGCGTTGATTACGAGAAAGTACATGAGCTAGTAATTGTTGGCTCAGGTCCTGCTGGATATACCGCAGGGGTTTATGCCGCTCGCGCTCAATTAGACCCAGTTCTATATGAAGGTTCAGTTACTGCTGGTGGCGCTTTGATGAATACCACTGAGGTAGAAAACTTCCCAGGATTTAAAGATGGAATTATGGGACCTGATCTTATGGATCAGATGAGAAAACAATCCTCTCGCTTTGGAGCTCAATTAGTAACTGATGACATCACTGAAATGAAATTAGATTCAGATGTAAAAGTCTTAACAGATGGTTCTGGGAACACGATTAAAGCTCGCGCTGTAATTCTTGCTATGGGTTCTGCATATAAGGAAATTGGTTTAAAAAATGAGAAGCGCCTATCAGGACGAGGCGTCTCTTGGTGCGCCACTTGCGATGGATTCTTTTTTAAGGAACAGGTAATTGCTGTTGTTGGAGGCGGAGATTCAGCGATGGAGGAAGCAAATTTCTTAACTAAATTTGCTAAAAAAGTGGTTTTAATTCATCGCAGGGATCAGCTTCGAGCATCGAAGATTATGGCAGAGCGCGCTAAAGCAAATCCAAAGATTGAATTTTTATTTAATACTGAAGTAATAGATGTATTAGGTGAAGATAAAGTTACTGGCCTTAAACTTAGAAATGTATTAACTGGCGAGGAAAGCAGCTCTGACTTCACCGGTCTATTTGTTGCTATCGGGCATCTTCCAAGAAGTGAATTAGTTGTTGGTCAAGTAAAGACAAATTCTGAAGGTTATGTATTGGTTGATTCAGGATCTACTAGAACCAACTTGCCTGGGGTCTTTGCCTCAGGAGATCTAGTCGACTTTACTTATCGCCAAGCAATTACCGCAGCTGGCTCCGGCTGTCAGGCCGCTTTAGATGCGGAGCGATTCTTGGCTGGGCACTAAAGAAAACGAAATACTCTTAATAAGGCGCTAAAGTTCGTAAATTAATATCAAATAGAGAGAGGCAATAAGAAGATGGCAACCGAGAAAGTAACTGCAGCAAACTTTGATGCAATGGTTTTGAAGAGCACAACTCCGGTTTTAGTTGATTTTTGGGCGGAGTGGTGTGGTCCATGCCGAGCAGTAGGCCCGATTTTGGAGGAGATCTCCAATGAATACGGCACCAAAATTAAGATTGTTAAGCTCAATACAGATGAAGAAGGCTCAATTGCTATGAAATATGGCATCAACTCAATCCCAACAATGAACGTTTTTGTTGGTGGGCAGGTTGTTAAGAGCATCGTTGGCGCTCGCCCTAAGCCAATGATTCTCAAAGAGCTCTCTGAGTACATCAACTAAAAAGCGATGATTAAGCCCGGCGATCACGGGGATGTTGTAACTGATGTTACAAACACCCTGCATCGCCTTGGCTTCATAGCAAGAGTAAGCGACACATTCTCGGATGAGGTAGGCCAAGCGGTTCGCGCTTTTCAACAAGAGCGTGGTTTGACAGTGACTGGACTAATTGATGAAACAACTCAGCTTGCAATTAATGAAGCGCGTTGGAAACTTGGTGATCGCTCTCTTAAATTAACTGAACCTGCTATGCGCGGAGATGATGTGGCCTCTCTTCAAAGTCGACTAATTGAAATGGGATTTGACCCAGGCAGAGTCGATGGAGTTTATGGAAGTCAGTGTGAGAGCGCAGTAAAAGAATTCCAAAAATCAGTGGGTGCAAAAATTGATGGAATCTGCGGGCCTGCAACAGTAATTGCCCTTATGCGCTTGCTGCGCACAGTAACTGGAGGAGCTCCAGCGCTATTGCGAGATCAAGCAAGTAGAGAAAAACGTGGCCCAGCCCTTGCAGATAAAGTAATTGTTCTAGATCCAAGCTCTAGATCAGATATTGCCAACCTGAGTTTTGATCTTGCTCAAAAAATTGAAGGAAGGCTTATTGCACTTGGTGTCTCAGTATTTCTAACTAGAGGTTTAAATACCTCACCAAGTGAAGAAGAGCGAATAGCTTTTACCAATAACACATCGGCTGATCTTTTAATATCGATAAGTTTTGATCGATATCTAAATGAGAAAGCAAGTGGGCTTGCCACCTACTTCTATGGCAGTGAGACTCATGGAATTCATTCAATTGTAGGTGAGAAATTTGCAACTATTGTGCAGCGAGAATTAATTGCAAGAACCGATCTATTAAATAATAGAACGCACGCTAAAACTTGGCCACTGCTTCGATTAACAAAGGCTCCTGCAGTTTTGTTAGAAATTGGTTATATCTCAAATCCAAAAGATTCCGCACGGTTGGCAGACCCAAGTTTTCGCGATGTAATAGCTGAGGCTTTAGTGGTCGCCATTCAAAGAATGTATTTATCTGCAGAGCAAGATGCAAAGACCGGAACCTTGCGCCTAGAGGATCTGCGCAAAGCTGGAATAAGAAAGTAAATCTGCGCCAAGCAAGCTAATTGTTGTGGCAGACTTCGCTAATGAATTCCTCCTCATCTGATGGTCTAGAGCGTTATCAGACGCACGAACCAGAGAACTTGCAAGAGCGTTATGCCCACCGGGCCGCTCATATGAAGCCAAGTGAAATCAGATCTTTATTTGCAGTGGCATCCAGGCCTGAAATTGTTTCACTCGCTGGAGGAATGCCGAATTTAAGTGCAATACCAATGGATATGATGGCTGGAATTGTTGAAACGTTAATTAAAGATCATGGCCAAGAGGCGCTCCAATATGGAAGTGGGCAAGGACACCCGCAGCTTCGCGAACAGATCTGTGATGTTATGGCGCTTGAAGGAATTAAAGCTAACCCCAATGATGTCTTGGTTACTACCGGCTCTCAGCAAGCCCTGGATTTAATTTCAAGGATCTTTATTGATCCAGGTGATGTGGTTTTAGTTGAAGCGCCTTCATATGTTGGAGC
>CANNDP010000079.1 GCA_947503395.1 Actinomycetota bacterium | reverse complement strand
GGAATGATGTGGGAGGCAAACTCCAAAGATAAGGGCCTACTTTTCTCCAATATCTATAGCGTTAAGGGATTAATGCCATATGGAGGCCGGGTCTAGGGCGATTACCCTTAGCCTCATGGCCGAAACCACCCCGCTCTATCAGATCCGTCTTGCTGTTAGATCTGAACTAGAAGATATCGCTGCAGGCGATAGCGTTTTAGTTGCTGCCTCTGGAGGTGCTGATTCATCAGCCCTTGCTGCAGCTTTGTTACTAGAGTGCAAAACAAAGTCAATTAAAGTAATTGCTCTAATTATTGATCATGGCTTGCAGAAGAACTCGGCAGATGTCACCCATGAAACAAAGAGAACGCTTACAAAAATTGGTTATGAAAATATTGAGATTAGACGAGTGAGCGTTGAAATTACTGATGGCCTAGAAGCATCAGCAAGAAGAGCGCGCTATCAAGCATTAAATGATGTCGCTAACTCTCATAACGCAGTTGCTGTTTTTCTTGGACATACAAAAGATGATCAGGCAGAGACGGTACTTCTTGGACTCTCCCGTGGCTCTGGATCTCGCTCACTATCAGGAATGGCAGCAAGAGTTGATCGCTATCGCAGACCACTTCTTTCAATCACTAGAGCGCAAACAGAGGCAGCATGTGAGGAAGCTGGAATTAAGTTCTGGCAAGATCCACATAATCAATCGATGGAATTTACAAGAGTGAGAGTTCGCGAAGTAGTGCTTCCGACAATGGAGAAAGAGATTGGCCCCGGCATTAGTGATGCCCTTGCAAGATCAGCTAAGTTGCTACGAGATGATGCCGATGCGCTGGATTATTTAAGTGATGAGATTTTCTCTAAGTTAGAGCCAGCATCGCTAGAAATCTCAAAGCTTGAATCACAGCCCCGGGCTATTAGAACTAGAATCCTAAGGAAAGCTATTTATCTGGCTGGAGCCCCGCAGGGCTCACTCTCAGCCGAGCACATTGAGCCTGTTGAGGCTCTCATCACAGCCTGGAAGGGGCAAGGTCCTATCTCACTTCCTGGTGGTGTGACCGTGGCTCGAATTTCGGGCAGACTTTCGCTCTCTAAAAGCGGTGGGCAGGGATAGTTAAGAAAAGGCGAGAGGGCGATAGTGGATCTGGAATCAGTTAAGGGCGAGATTGAACGAGTAGTTGTAACTGATGAACAATTACAAGCCCGCCTAAAAGAGATAGCTGCCCAGATTGAAGCTGATTATAAAAATCAAGATCTATTACTAATTGGTGTATTAAAAGGCGCAGTTATGGTGATGGCTGATCTATCGCGCTATATCAACAGACACCTAGATATGGATTGGATGGCTGTTTCATCCTATGGCTCTGGAACAAAGTCATCAGGTGTTGTAAGAATTATGAAAGATTTGGATAAAGACATTACTGGAAGAAATGTCTTAATCGTTGAAGATATTGTTGATACTGGCCTAACACTAGATTGGTTGAGCGCCAACCTTAAATCTCGCGGAGCAAAGAGCGTTGAGATAATGACTGTACTTAGAAAACCAGAATCTGCTCAAGTTGAAGTGGCAGTAAAATACGTAGGTTTTGATATTCCAAAAGATTTTGTTATTGGCTATGGACTAGATTTCAATGAAAAGTATAGAAACCTTCCCTTTATTGCCGTGCTTGCTAAGCATATGTATGAGTAAACATGGCCGATAAGAAAGTAAAAGTAAAGCCTCCCAAACTTCCTGCAAAGTCTGGCAAGAAGACAGCACCTCAAAAGTTTTTTAAGCGTCCGCTTTTTTGGATTTTAGTTGCAATTGTTGGCGTAACTATCTTTGGTCAGATTTCATCTGGCAGTAATCAATTTACAAAGATAGATACTTCAAAGGCAATGGCTGCAATAACTCGAGGCGATGTGGAATCAGCCAATATCGTTGACCGAGATCAGAAGATTCAATTAATTCTCAAACCTGGAGTGGCAATAAGTGGCGCTACAAAGGTCGAGGCTTCCTATGTCACAGGGCAAGAGCCAATTCTGATTGATTTACTTACTGCAAATCAGCCTGCAAAAGAGTGGGATGTAACGGTTCCTAAGACCAACATTCTGGTCTCAATTCTCTTTACCTTAGGCCCAATTCTACTTCTAGCATTTTTACTTTTATTCTTCATGAGCCAATCTCAAGGAGGATCGCGAGTATTTTCCTTTGGCCGCTCCAGGGCAAAGCTTCATGACAATGAAGTGCCGCAAGTTACCTTTGCTGATGTTGCAGGAGCTGATGAAGCAATAGAGGAATTTAGAGAAATAAAAGATTTCCTTGCAGAGCCAAAGAAATATCAAGAAATTGGCGCAAAGATTCCTAAGGGAGTTCTTTTATTTGGCCCTCCAGGAACCGGAAAGACTCTCCTTGCAAGAGCTGTAGCAGGAGAGGCAAAGGTTCCGTTCTATTCCATCTCAGGTTCTGACTTCGTTGAAATGTTTGTTGGTGTTGGCGCAGCTCGCGTGAGAGATCTATTTACTCAAGCAAAAGCAAATGCTCCTGCAATCATCTTCGTTGATGAAATTGATGCAGTTGGTCGTCATCGCGGCGCAGGTATGGGTGGCGGTCATGATGAACGTGAACAGACTTTAAATCAATTGCTTGTTGAGATGGATGGCTTTGAAGCTCATGAGCAGGTAATACTTATTGCTGCAACAAATCGTCCAGATATTTTAGATCCAGCGCTACTTCGCCCAGGAAGATTTGATCGCCAAATTGGCGTGGATCGCCCAGATGTAAAGGGTCGCGAGGCAATAATTAAAGTTCACTCTAAGAATAAGCCTTTAGAAAAAGACCTTGATCTCTTGGCTATTGCTAGAAGGACTCCAGGATTTACTGGAGCAGACTTAGCAAATGTTTTAAATGAAGCAGCTCTTTTAACTGCTAGAGAAAATCGTAAAGTAATTTCATCAACAGATGTCGACGAAGCTATTGATCGCGTGATGGCTGGGCCGCAGCGTAAATCAAGGCTTATGAGCGAGGAAGAGCGCAGAGTTACTGCCTATCATGAAGGCGGCCATGCCTTAGTTGCGCACGCACTTCCTCACACAGATCCAGTTCATAAGATAACAATTTTGCCAAGAGGGCGAGCACTTGGTTACACCATGGTCTTACCCGATGAAGATAAATACTCCACCACAAGAAATCAGATGCTTGATCAACTTGCATACACAATGGGCGGAAGAGCTGCAGAAGAGCTGGTATTTCATGATCCAACCACTGGAGCATCTAACGATATTGAGAAAGCAACAACTCTTGCTCGCGCAATGGTTACTCAATATGGCATGACTGAGAAGTTAGGTGCTATTAAGTTAGGAAGCGGTGATGCTGCTCCATTTATGGGAAGAGATTACGGACATCAAAGAGATTATTCAGAGGAGTTAGCAGCAACAATTGATCAAGAGATTAAGACTTTAATTGAACAAGCCCACCAAGAAGCCTATGAAATCTTGATTGAAAACCGTTCGATTCTTGATGCCTTAGTTGAAGAGCTGTTAGAAAAAGAAACCTTGCAGAAGGAAGAGATTGCGGTAATTTTCAAACATGTTGCATCAAGACCAAAGAGGCCTGCTTGGACTGGATCGTCCTCACGCATTCCCTCTCGAATTCCTCCGGTTGCAATAAAGCCGAGAGCAAATGGCAAAAGCGATGAAGGCGTAAAACGAAAGAAAAAGCCATCTTCGAAAGAAGCGTAGTTAGATGAGTAAATCCTTTGATCAGGATAGAGCTGAGCGAGCAATAAGTGAACTACTGGCAGCCCTTGGCGAAGACCTTGAACGCGATGGACTACGCGATACTCCAAAGCGAGTAGCAAGGGCTCTAAAGGAAAACTTTCAAGGGCTCTATCAAGATCCAAAAGATGTATTAACTACCACCTTTGATTTAGGCCATGAAGAGCTGATAATCGTAAAAGATATTGAGGTTTATTCACATTGTGAGCATCATCTAGCGCCCTTTTTTGGCGTAGCCCATATTGGTTACATCCCAGGAGAATCAGGAAAAGTAACCGGACTATCAAAGCTAGCCAGACTCGTAGATCTCTATGCCAGGCGTCCTCAAGTTCAAGAGAGGCTAACGACTCAGATCGCAGATTCAATGGTTGAAATTCTTCAACCAGGTGGGGTAATTGTCATTATCGATTGTGAGCACCTCTGTATGTCAATGCGTGGAGTCAGAAAATCGCAAGCAAGAACTGTTACTAGCGCTGTTCGCGGGATGTTAAGAGATCCAGCAACTAGAGCTGAGGCAATGAGTTTAATTACTGGTAAATAATGAGCAC
>CANNDP010000078.1 GCA_947503395.1 Actinomycetota bacterium | reverse complement strand
CTTGCGAAATTATCAGGTCCATCATTAATAATGAGAGCTATATCTTTAGCCCCAGAGCTTTTAAGCCCAGCACTTACTCCAGATCCCCTAAAGCCCTTGGGAAGGCTCTGGCTATATTCACTCTTTAGAGTCATTGCCCTATGCCCAATGCTGATAGTCCAGTTGTCTCGACAAGTCCTGAAATTAAATTAGCGTTTTGAATAGCTTGCCCTGCCGCCCCTTTTCCTAAATTATCAATGGCAACAGAGACGATTACTCTAGAAGTATGGGTGTCGACAGCTACTTGCATCTGAACTGAATTGGATCCAGTAAGTGAAGAAGTCTCAGGAAGTTGACCCTTTGAAAGTAAATGAACGAATGGCTCATCTTGATACATTTTTTCATAGCTTTTACGAATCTCATCTTCCGAAAGAGTTGTTTTGGCAGTGACAGTTGCAAGTATTCCTCTTGGCAAGGGCGCCAAAATTGGGGTAAATGAAATTTTCACTTCTTTTGAACCAAGCTCTGCAAGAGCTTGTTCAATCTCAGGAGTATGTTGATGTACTCCGCCAAATTTATAAGAGACCATCGAATTCATTATCTCGCTAGCGCTTAGGCTTACCTTGGTGCTTCTTCCTGCTCCAGTTGTTCCACTTGCTGCAACAACAACAATGTCACCTGCATCTACTCCACCTGCCAGCACGGCAGGAGCGGCTGCCAGTGCTATAGCGGTGGCGTAGCATCCAGGGTTTGCAACCCTTGAAGACTTCCTTATTAACTCACGCTTTCCAGGCAGTTCTGGCAATCCATAAGCCCAAGCTCCTGCATAACTATCGTTGTAATACTGCTTCCAAGCTTGCTCTGACTTCAAACGGAAATCGGCTCCTAAGTCAACAATCTTTACTTTTTCATCTATCTGCTCAACTATCTCAGCAGATTGGCCGTGAGGAAGCGCAAGAAAAATTAAGTCACAATTATTGATTGCGCCAATATCTGTACCAGCAAATCTCTGATCGCCATAGGTAATTAGATGTGAATGGAGATCAGTAATCTTCTCCCCCGCATTTGAACCTGCGGCAATGTAGTTAACTTCAAATTCCGGGTGCCCAGATAACAAACGCAACAACTCGCCGCCAGCATAGCCGCTAGCCCCAAGGACTCCGATTTTCATGGAGCAAGGTTAGCCTTTTGTGCATAGTTATGCAAATCTCTGCATATTTATGCATCAGGTGCGGATTTGGGCTCCGCACTTCTTGCTGGCCATCGCCCCAGCCTTCAAGCGAAGTTCTGAAACCTCATCCGAGGTAAGGGTTCGATCTGAAGCTCTAAAGACTAGAGAAAAAGCTAGTGAAACCTGAGCCTCTCCCTCCTTCTGATATCTATCAAATAGCGCAATGCTCTCCAGTAGTTCACCTGCGCCCTCTCGAAGGGCGGCTTCAACTTTTTCTGCTGGCACCTTCTGGTCAACAAATAGAGAGATATCTTGGATAGCAGCTGGCATAACACTTATTGGACTGGCCTTAAAATTCTCTGGAAATTTTAGAGCGTCAACGATGAGAGCAAATGCCACAGTTGCATCAGGAAGAGCAAGCGCTGAGGTTACTCGTGGATGAATCTGGCCGGCATGCGCCACAGCTTTTCCATCAACTTTAAATTCAGCGCATCTTCCTGGGTGCCAAGGCGCAAGATCAACTGCTTCAATTGAATAGTCATTTCCAGAATCTTCAATCAACTCTCTTACTAGATCAACAGCATCGCTCCACTCAGCAACTCTTCCCTTGCCCCACCAACCAGAGTTAGTCATCTCTCCCGCAATCACTCCTGCAATATGAAGAGGTTGCTTAGGTACGCTCTGGTAAATCTGCTTTATCTGCGATTCCGTCGGTCTCTTACTGACTGAAACACTTCCTGCTGGTTTTAAGGTTTCAGTGTCTCTAAATATGGCGCCACTTTCAAAGAGTGCTACCGATTTTTCTCCCCTAGATAGGTTTCTTGCAGCTGCAGCGAGGAGTCCAGGGGTTAGATGAGTTCTTAAGTAGGGATATTCATCAGACATTGGGTTAGCAATCTTGAAAGTCTTTGCGCGATCTCCAGTGAAACCAAAGAGATCCATTTGGGATTGGCTTACAAAAGGATAGTTATGAACTTCGACCAGGCCTCTATTGGCTAATTTCAAACTCATTGATCTGCGACGCTTTTGCATAGGGGTAAGTCCTGAACTTCCATTACTTGCCAATTTCACTGGCGGAAGTTGAGAAGGAATGCGGTCATATCCAAAGAATCTAGCTACCTCTTCTGCCAGATCTGGAAGTTCGTTTAGATCTGGGCGCCAGGATGGCGGGGTAACAACCCATCTCTTTCCACTCTTTCTTAAGCTAGCGCCAATTGCCTTTAGCGATTTTTCAATTTCTTTGTCGCTATAAGTTGTTCCTATAAGTGATGAAATTTCAGAGGCAGAAATAGTGATGCTTCTCTTTTTTAGCGGAGTTTTCTTGACTGAGCTCCCGTTATAGATAGCTCCTGCATACTCAATGAGTAGTAGCGCTGCGCGAGCAGAAGCCAACTCAGCAAGTAATGGATCTACTCCTCGCTCAAATCGACGCGAAGCCTCTGAACTTAGAATATGGCTTCTTGAATTGCGAGCAATTGACATTGGATCAAAGTGGGCCGCCTCTAAAGTGATGCCAACGGTAAATTCACTCACTTCACTATCAAGCCCGCCCATAGTTCCAGCTAGAGCTAGCACCTTTTTATCATCTGTTATTAGAAGATTATCCTTAGCAAGCTTTCTCTTGACCTTATCAAGGGTTATCAATTCAGTGAATTTTCCTGCTCTTGCAACTCTTAAAGTTCCAGAAATCTTGGCGCTATCAAAGGCATGTAGCGGCTGACCCAGCTCTAACATCACATAGTTGGTGATATCTACTGCAATAGATATTGGGCGCATTCCTGCTTGAGATAGACGTCTTGCCATCCACTGCGGTGTTGGCCTCAGCGGATCTACGCTACTTAAGCTTCGCAGGTAGATTTGATCTGCTCCAGTTTTATCTGAAATCTGTACTGGAGTTATCTTTCCCCGCTTCTTCTTTTTCTCAAGTGATGCAAGTAAGGCCCTCGAAGAAATATCCTTGAAGCTTAGTCCTAGCGCCATTGCTAGCTCTCTTGCAGCGCCGCGAACGCTCATCGCATAACCGCGGTCGGGGTTTACTGCGATATCAATAATTGGATCATCAGCTCCTAAAACCTTAAGTGCTGGGCTTCCAATCTTTGCCTTGCCATCTAGAACGATTATTCCTGAGTGGTCATCTCCTAGGCCAAGTTCCTTTGAACTACAGATCATTCCATTGCTGGTCTTGCCATATGTTTCACGGGCTGAAATTGCAAAGTTTCCTGGCAGGATCGCGCCAGGTAGAGCTACTACAACTAGATCTCCAGCAACAAAATTAATAGCACCGCAGATTACATATCTTGTTTTAGCTTCCCCGCAATCAAGTCCGACATAGCGGATTGGCTTTTTATGCCCACTTAACTCCTCAATAGTGAGAACTTTTCCAACAAGTAGTGGACCTTTGATTTTCTCGGCTGGATTATCGATTGACTCGACTTCAAAACCCACTTTCACAAATCCAGCAGCGATATCTGCTACTGAAATGGTTTTAGGGAACTCAATAAACTCTGAGAGCCAAGATAGTGGAAGCTTCATCGCCCACCACTTCCGAACTGCCTTGAGAAGCGAACATCTCCCTCAACGATGTCATGCATATCTGTGATCCCATATTTCACCATCAAGGTTCTTTCAAGGCCCATTCCAAATGCAAATCCAGTATAAATATCGGTATCAATTCCTGCCGCTTGCAAGACTTTTCGATTAACCATTCCGCAGCCGCCCCACTCAACCCAGCGGCCGTTATAGAAGAAATCAACCTCTGCGCTTGGTTCAGTAAATGGAAAGAAAGATGGCCTAATTCTTGTTGTGACGCCTGGACCAAATATTTTTGCTGCAAAGTGGTCAAGGGTTCCTTTTAGATGGGCCATCGTTATGCCCTTATCAACAACTAATCCTTCTACTTGATTAAATACCGGAGTATGAGTTGCATCTAACTCATCAGCTCGATAAGTGCGACCTGGACAGATCACATAGATTGGAGGTTTATTTTCCAACATAGTTCTGATCTGAACTGGCGAGGTATGGGTTCGCATTACAAGGCCTGATGAGAGCGGCTCGATAAAAAATGTGTCTTGCATAGTTCTAGCCGGATGATCCTCAGCAATATTTAGGGCATCAAAGTTAAGCCATGAAGCCTCCAGCTCTGGCCCCTCTTGCACTGTGTATCCCATGCCAACAAAGAGATCTGAAATCTCATTAGTTAGAAGTGTTAAGGGGTGAAGCGCTCCACGAGGATTTCTATT
>CANNDP010000077.1 GCA_947503395.1 Actinomycetota bacterium | reverse complement strand
GAGGGCTAGTTTCATTATCTGTTGGCCTAATTTTTGGACTTGTTGGAGCTGATCAACAAACTGGAATCAATAGACTCTCATTTGGAATTCAAGAAGCAACAGATGGCCTTGAAGTAATTGTTGTCATCATTTCTTTCTTTGCACTTGGTGAAGTCATTTACTATGCAAGTCGTTTTCAAGATAAGAGTTGGCAGGTGCTTCCGGTAAAAGGAAAAGTTTGGATGGACCGAGAAGATTTTCGTAGATCCTGGAAGCCTTGGCTAAGAGGAACGGCAATTGGTTTTCCTATGGGAATTATCCCTGCTGGTGGGTCAGAGATTCCAACTTTTATTAGTTACTCAGTAGAAAAGAAATTATCTAAACATAAGGAAGAGTTTGGAAATGGCGCCATTGAAGGAGTTGCAGGCCCCGAGGCAGCAAATAATGCCAACGCCGCAGGAGTTCTAGTTCCACTCCTTGCGCTAGGCCTTCCAACTTCAGCAACAGCTGCAATTATGTTAGTGGCGATAAGAAACTTTAATATCCAACCGGGTCCAATGCTCTTTGAAATGAATGCGCCTCTTGTTTGGACGCTAATTGCCAGCTTATTTATTGGAAATACTCTCCTTCTATTAATTAATTTGCCTCTGATTAGAATTTGGATTCAACTTCTTCATATTCCAAGGCATTATCTATATGCCGGAATTACCACCTTTGGACTTTTAGGTGCTTACAGCCTAAATAACTCCACATTTGATCTGCGTTTAGCCTTCGTTCTGGGCTTTGTTGGATATCTCTTCCGTAGATTTGGAATTCCAAATACCCCGCTAGTTCTGGGAGTAATTCTGGGTCCTGTTGTTGAGATTCAATTCCGCCAAGCAGTTCAGTTGAGTAATGGTGACTATTCAATTCTAGTAAGCGGGTTATTACCTAAAGTTATTTACTTGACTCTAATTCTGGTTCTATTTGCGCCTGCACTTATTAAGTTAGTAAAAGATAAGGCGGGTCAAGGCTTAAGAAAATGACCAGCCGTTCTACAAATAGTTGGTTATGGGCTCTTCTGATCAACGTTGCCCTGGCGCAAGCAAGTATCTATGTGATGCGCCCGATGATCACCTATCGAGCTTTGGAAAACGGAGCATCTGGATATGAGATTGGTCTAATAGCCTCTATTTATGCCCTGCTTCCTTTATTAATAGCAGTTCCGATGGGCAGATGGGTCGGAAGATTTGGAGAAATCCCGCTGCTATTTATTGGTTGTTTCTCTTTCATAATTCTTGGAGTTGCCTTTGCTTTCCTTAATAACGTTATTGCAATTGCTGCAGCCACAGCTCTTGCTGGCGTTGCTCATCTTTCAAATGTGGCAGCAAGTCAAGCAATGGTTGCTAATCGAAGCGCTATGAATCTTCAGGATCAAAACTTTGGATACTTCTCTTTTGCAACATCACTTGGCCATAGCGTGGGGCCAATTCTTGGAGGTTTGATTGCAGGATCTGCCGGAGTCTTGCCGCGCTCTTCAAGCTCTGCCTTTATATTTGCAGCGCTCCTGGCCCTTTTATCACTTGTTCCCTTCTTTCTCTTTAGATCAATAAAAGAGGTGAGAACTCAGCAGGAGCGAGATGCAGCAGGAGCAATTAAGGCCAGAGATGTTCTCTCTCGCCCTGGAATTAAACCTGCAATCTGGACTTCGCTATCGGTGGCTGCAGCAAATGATGTTTTAGTAGTGATTCTGCCTCTGGTGGGAACAGAGAAGGGCATAAGTCCAGTTGTAATTGGCGCAATTCTCTCGATTCGCTCAGCAGCAGCAATGATTTCAAGATTTCTTCTTGGTCGATTAACAAAGAGCTATGGATCTGCAAGGACGATGAATTACAGCATCTTCTTCTCAGCCCTTTTCTTATTTGCTTCAATCTATGCCAATAGTTCAATTGCACTTGGCATTTCTATGGCCATAGTTGGATTCTTACTAGGCATCGGCCAACCACTAACTATGTCGATAGTTTCTAAGAAGACCCCAGTTCAAGAGAGAGCTATGGCAATTTCAATTAGATTATTTGGTAATCGAATTGGCCAGTTTTTAGTCCCCCTTGCGGCAGGAGCCCTTGCTGCGCCATTTGGAGCAAGCTCAGTCTTTATCGGTCTAGGCGTATTAGTTGCATCTGCCGGAGTTGTATCTGCTGCAACGCTTGATGATAAAACTGCTTAATTTCTAGTGGAGTATCCCCAAGCAAGGCTTGCTGCAATTGCAACCCAGATTTGATAAGGAACAAGCAGTAGTCCCATAAGTAGCGTTGCTTTAAATGTTAGATAGAGAACTGGGAGAGTAAGAAGAGCGCATAAAGTTAAAGCAATTGGAGCTAGGGTGAGATTATGCGGAACATAGAATTGATAAGCCCAGGTAAGGGCGGCAGCAACACTTAAACCAAAGAAAACAAGCCATAAGATGTTTTCAGATTTAGTTAATGATTGTGAGACTTGATAGGAAGCAATTCCCAAGACCATGAAGTTATAGGGCCAGATAATTCCAAATACATAGCTTGGCGGCTGCCATGGTGGCCTATTTAGAGATGAATACCATCCTGGGGAGGATGAAACCCAGATCCCGGAACCAAAGGCGTAGATAAGAACGATAATAATTCCAGCGCCAGCAAATAGGTATTTGGCCTCCATGCGCCAAGGTTACTAGGGTTAGCCATTATGAATCAGGACCTTGGCCAGCTAAATACTGAGGCAATTGACTCTCGATTCTCCAAGATTGACACTTTATCCACCTTAGAGCTCTTAAAACTCTTTAATGAAAGCGATAAGAGCGTGGCAGAGGAAGTGGCAAAAGTATTACCAAGAGTTGCCGATGCTATTTCTGAAATTACTCGGAGAATGGAATCAGGCGGAAGATTGATTTATGTGGGTGCAGGAACTTCAGGGAGACTCGGAGTTCTAGATGCCTCAGAGTGTATTCCTACATTCTCTCTAGAGGATGGATTGGTTATTGGATTAATTGCTGGCGGTGACACTGCGCTACGAACTGGAATTGAAGGCGCTGAGGATGTACTAGAAGGTGCAATTGAAGATTTAAAGAAAATAAGTTTCTCCAAAAAAGATTCTTTAGTCGGAATTGCTGCAAGTGGGCGAACTCCCTACGTGGTTGGCGCATTACGATATGCGAAGGAGATAGGAGCTGCCTCTATTGCCCTTTCTTGTAACTTAGATTCTGAACTTTCCAAGTTTGCTGATATCGCAATTGAGGTTGATACTGGGGCTGAGATTTTGGCCGGCTCGACGAGATTAAAAGCTGGAACTGCTCAAAAGCTAGTACTCAATATGATTTCAACTGTTTCCATGATTAATCTGGGAAAGACTTATGGCAACCTTATGGTCGATCTTCAGGTGAGTAATATTAAATTAAGAGATCGCGCCATCAGAATTATTCAATCTGCCACAAATTGTGATGCCAGAAGAGCTCAAGAAGCCCTTGAAGAATCAAAAGATCAAGTCAAGGTAGCAATCGTTATGATTTTGTTAGATACCTCTGCTGTAAAGGCTCTTGAGTTGCTAAAAGCATCGGGCTCACGAGTTAGGGCCGCCCTGGATAAGCCTGCAAATACTTGACCTTTATAGCCTAAGGCGATAATTTTCACCAACAATTGCAAGCCCTGAAATGATTTTTCACGGAAGGTGGTTATGGCTAAGCAGTTATCGCTAGTCACTCCTAGCCATCATTCAAATTTATTAGAGTTGATTCAGAGCCAATTGGGCTCGTTCCATGCCAGCGAAATTGCAATTGCGGAAGTTGTTTTAAAAGATCCACAGTTAATTGCGCCAATGAATATCACTCAATTGGCTTCGCACAGCAAAACCTCGGTTTCATCGGTTGTTAGATTTAGCAAGGCTTTAGGTTTTCGCGGTTTTCCAGAATTTAAGATGGCGCTAGTCAGTGATCTTTCTTGGAAGAGCGCTAAACAATTTGATACCGAATATCTAGATGGTGGAATTACGCCAAGTGATAGCTTGGCATCAATTATTGAAAAGGTTACATACTCTGATGCAAGGGCGATTGAATCAACTGCTGAAAAATTAGATATCCAAACTTTTAAAAAAGTTGTAGAGATATTTGAAAAAGCAAAGACAATAGGTCTCTTTGGATTAGTCTCTAGTGGATTTGTGGCTATGGACTTTCAATCAAAACTTAATCGTCTATCCAAAAGAGCAATTTCTTGGACTGACTTTCACTCTGCAATGACCTCAATTGCTGTTCTAGATAAAGGTGATGTTTTAGTAGCCATTACGCACTCAGGAACTACCGTTGACACCGTAGATGTCATCCGAGAATTTAAAGCACGTGGCGTGACAATCGTTTTGATAACTAATACCTTAAGAAGTCCAGCCGCATCTCTTGCAGATTTTGTATTAC
>CANNDP010000076.1 GCA_947503395.1 Actinomycetota bacterium | reverse complement strand
CACTTCACCGCTAGGGCTCGCTTTACTATCAAGCGAATGATTTTATTTATCTTGGCAGGAACCCTTCCAATTGCTTCATTTATTGCTGAGCGGCGAGTTATGAGGCAATTTCCCCTCTCATGAGAGCTAAAACTTTAATCAAGTCAGCGCTCTATCCCCTCTATGAAAAGCGCTTACTTGCAAAGCTTGATCTAGGTAGAACCCCGCGCCATATTGCGGTGATTTTAGATGGCAATAGAAGATGGGCAAGAGAGAATCCCTCACTTAATGGCGACACCTCATCAGCTCATGGCCATAGAGCTGGGGCGAGCAAGATTATTGAGCTGCTTACCTGGTGTGAGCAGACTGAAATAGATGTAGTGACGCTATGGCTACTATCAAGTGATAATTTAAATCGAAGCCCCCAAGAGCTAGATTCCTTAATGCAGATTATTGGATCAAGCGTTGAGTCCCTTGGTGATACTGGCAGATGGAGTATCAAGGTGTTGGGCTCTCTTGAGCTACTTCCTGAAAAACTCGCAGGACAGCTAAAGGCAATTGAGCAAAAGAGCGCAGGAATATCTGGCCTAAAAGTAAATGTGGCAATTGGCTATGGCGGCAGACTTGAGATCGTCGATGCCATTAAGAGCTATTTGGATTCAGCAAAGAGTTCTGGAAAAGATTTAACACAGATAAGAGATGAATTAACGGTGAATTCACTCGATCAATATTTTTATACCGCTGGTCAACCAGATCCTGAGTTAGTGATTAGAACATCTGGCGAACAGAGACTCGGTGGTTTTCTGCTCTGGCAGAGCCATCAATCTGAGTTTTATTTCTGTGAGGCTTATTGGCCAGATTTTCGCCGGGTAGATTTTCTTCGAGCTCTTCGTGCCTACTCTTTACGACAGAGGCGTCTAGGAAAGTAAGTAAAACCTCAAGTTGAACTTGAGCGTGTCGCGTGATTTTCAGGCCATTAGGACTTACCTTTTTCTGGTGTTACTTCCCTGGCAAATCCGCCAATTTCAGGCGGGAAAAAGCCCTACTACAACAAAATAAGCAAGGAGTTCCGTGGCCCGCGCTAGCTCCGAAGGTCGCAAGACCTACGTTCTAGATACCAGCGTCCTGTTAGCAGACCCCTCCGCCTTCTTCCGCTTCGATGAGCATGAAATCATCATTCCAATAGCGGTAATCGGAGAACTTGAATCAAAGCGAGATCATCCTGAGCTTGGATACTTTGCTAGAGCTGCTTTAAGAAAGCTAGATGATTTAAGAATTACCCATGGAAGACTTGATAAACCGCTAAAAATAACTGCTACTGGCGGAACTCTCTCAGTTGAGTTAAACCATACTGATACATCATCTCTGCCTCATGGATTCTTGCGAGATGGAACAAATGATTCAAGAATTTTAGCAGTTGCCAGAAATCTAGTAAGTGAAGGAAAAGATGTCGTTCTAGTTACTAAAGATCTTCCCTTAAGAGTTAAAGCATCATCAGTTGGGGTAAGCGCGGATGAGTATCGCGCAGAGCTTGCGCCAAATAGCGGTTGGACTGGAATGGCTGAGGTAAGCGTTGGAAGTAAAACTATTGATGCACTCTATGCTGGCGAGAAGGTAAACGCTGCTGAAGTTAAAGATCTTCCAGTTCACACTGGAGTTGTTCTTCACTCTGAAAAGGGCAGCGCTCTTGCACGAGTTAATGCCGACAAAACTCTCTCGCTTGTGAGAGGAGATAAGGCAGCATTTGGAATTCATGGCAGATCTGCTGAGCAACGGATAGCACTTGATCTACTCCTTGATAATGAAATTGGAATTGTCTCTCTAGGAGGAAGGGCTGGAACTGGAAAATCTGCTCTTGCGCTATGCGCAGGCCTTGAGGCAGTTCTTGAACGGCGCCTGCATAAAAAGATAATTGTCTTTCGTCCGCTCTATCCAGTTGGAGGACAAGAGCTTGGATACTTGCCAGGAAGTGAAGGGGAGAAGATGTCTCCCTGGGCGCAAGCAGTCTTTGACACCCTTGGAGCTGTTGTCTCAGCCCAGGTAATTGAGGAGATTTTAGATCGCGGACTTATTGAGGTTCTTCCCCTAACTCATATCCGTGGCCGCTCACTCCATGACTCTTTTGTAATTGTCGATGAGGCTCAATCTCTAGAGCGCGGAGTTTTATTAACTGTGCTCTCTCGAATCGGGCAGGGCTCAAGGGTGGTACTCACCCATGATGTGGCCCAGAGGGATAACCTGCGGGTTGGTCGCCATGATGGCGTTGTTGCTGTTGTGGAATCCCTTAAGGGCCATCCTCTCTTTGCCCATGTGACGCTAACCCGCTCTGAACGCTCTCAGATCGCAGCTTTGATAACTGAACTTCTTGAAGATCCAGTCCAGCTCTATGCCTAATAATTGGGGTTTTACTACAAATAGGGCATAACGGACTTTATACGGGCTGACCTGCACTTTTCTTATCCACAATTGCTGTGAGTTTAATCTTTTATTCGCCACACGCAGGGTTTAATTTGCCCCTCACCCCTTCCTTTGAAAACCTTTGACCCAATTCCCCGAAAAAACCCTCGAGCCTGGCGCTGAACTCATAGTGCTAAGGAGGTATGAAGATGTTTCTTAATCGTCGCGCAACTATCGCGCTCGCCTTTGCAACCCTATTCATCTCCTCTGTTGAGATCACCCATGCCCAACCCCTCCTGCCAGATCGCCTTGAGCTACTGGTGGCAGATTCTGATGAGAGGCTACGAGTGAGCCTTCCAGGAGACCTTGAACCTACTTGGCCGACCTTGATTGAGATGAGTGATCGTTCATCGCTAATGGCCTGGGATATGTTGATGGTCTCTGTGATGATTCAAAAGGTTGAGCTTTCCCGAGACCCCCAAGGGGCAAGGCAGGTTGGCCGCGAGATCGCCAAGGAGAGCTATAACTGGGGCGAGAGACAATTTAGCTGTTTAGATGAGCTCTGGACTAAAGAGAGCAATTGGAATTACAAAGCTAGAAACCCTAGAACTGGCGCCCATGGAATTCCCCAAGCCCTTCCTGCCACAAAGATGGAGGTTGTAGGAACTGATTGGAGAACAAATCCTGTTACTCAGATTCAATGGGGTTTGAGATATATCGATATTCGCTATGAAACTCCATGCAAGGCGTGGGCGAAATTTAAGCGCTCTAGATACTACTAGAAAGAGCTCTCTGGTTTTACTCCAATAGTTAACGGCTTTAGTGAGCCATTGAAGAAATCATTTCCTTTATCATCGACAACGATAAATGCTGGAAAGTTTTCAACTTCAATCTTCCAAACTGCTTCCATGCCAAGTTCTTCATAATCAAGAACTTCAACTTTCTTGATGCAATCTTGAGCAAGGCGAGCAGCAGGTCCTCCAATAGAGCCTAGATAGAAACCACCATTTTTCTTGCATGCCTCAGTAACCTGCTTTGAACGGTTTCCTTTAGCAAGCATTATTAGCGATCCCCCTAGTTCTTGAAAATATTCAACATAGGAATCCATTCGTCCAGCAGTTGTCGGACCAAAAGATCCTGAGGCATATCCTTTTGGAGTCTTGGCAGGCCCTGCGTAATAGACTGGATATCTCTTGAAATAATCAGGGAGTTCTTTTCCTGAATCAACTAGCTCTTTTAATTTTGCATGGGCTAGATCTCTTGCCACAACCATTGTTCCGCTCAGTGATAAACGAGTTTTTACTTGGTGCTTTGAAAGCTCAGCCAAGATCTGGTCCATGCTTTGGTTTAAATCAATATTTACTGCGTTTTCATCTAAGTGATCATCTGTCGTCTCTGGCAGGAAGTGGGCTGGGTCGCGCTCTAATACTTCAATAAATACGCCATCTTTAGTGATTTTGGCCTTTGCCTGGCGATCTGCTGAGCATGAGACTGCAATTGAAATAGGAAGTGAGGCGCCATGTCTTGGAAGGCGGATGACTCTTACATCATGGCAGAAGTATTTGCCGCCAAATTGCGCCCCGATTCCTAGTTTTTGAGTGAGGGCTAAAACTTCTTTTTCAAGCTCTAAATCTCTAAAGGCTCTACCAGTTTTGGCATCACCTGTTGTAGGCAGTGAATCTAAATACTTAGTTGAGGCAAGCTTTGCCGTCTTTGCAGTGAACTCCGCTGAGGTTCCGCCGATAACAATAGCTAGGTGATAGGGAGGGCAAGCAGCAGTTCCCAGAGAGCGTAGCTTCTCCTCAAGCCAAGTTATGAAAGATGTTGGATTCAGGATTGCCTTTGTCTCTTGATAGAGGAAAGACTTATTAGCACTTCCGCCACCTTTAGCAATAAAGAGAAAGTTATATTCCTGCGCGTTTTTATAATCAGAGTAAATCTCAACTTGAGCAGGCAAGTTATTACCAGTGTTCTTCTCCTCCCAGGTAGTAACAGGTGCTAATTGGGAGTAGCGCAGATTTAGCTTGGTAAATGCATCATAGATACCTT
>CANNDP010000075.1 GCA_947503395.1 Actinomycetota bacterium | reverse complement strand
CACAGGGGTGGATAACCTGTGGAGAATTACACAGATGTAATTAAAAAAGAGGTATTAGCGCCAGCGAGTAGCTAGGGAGAAGCCCACTCCGATGAAGGCAAAGCCCACAACCATGTTCCAAGCCCCGATATTGGGTATTGGGTATTGGGTCTGAGAGACATAGAAAATAACTATCCAAAACAGGCCTATTAAGAATGCGCCAATCATTGTTGGGGCGAGCCAGGCTGGGCTCTCCATTTCAACAGGATCTCGCTCAGCAATAAGTATCTCTGGGCGGTTATCTTTCTTCTTCTTACGCAGTCTGGATTTAGGCATAGGCGTCAGGATACAGGAGAGGATGAGGCCATGGGAACAAGGATCTTGGTGGTTGATAACTATGACTCCTTTGTCTTTAACCTCGTTCAATATCTCCAGCAACTGGGGGCTGAGTGCACGGTAGTAAGAAATGATGAAGTTAGCGCAAGCCTTGCTGATCAATATGACGGGGTCTTAATCTCCCCAGGGCCTGGAACCCCTGAAGAAGCTGGCATCTCAGTAGAGATGATTAAGTATGCAGCTCAAATAAAAAAGCCTTTACTTGGAGTTTGCCTAGGGCATCAAGGAATTGGAGTTGCTTATGGAGCAACCGTTAATCGAGCGCCAGAGTTACTTCATGGGAAGACATCGGTAATTACTCATAACAATTCTGGAGTTCTAAAAGATATCCCTAATAACTTTACTGCCACTCGCTATCACTCACTTGCGATAGATGAAAAGAGTTTGCCAGAGGAAATTGAAATAAGTGCTAGAAGTGAGAGCGGTTTAGTAATGGCAATCAGACATAAAACTCTTCCAATTCATGGAGTGCAATTTCATCCTGAATCAGTTCTTACTGAACACGGCTATCAGATGCTAGGCAATTGGTTAGTTGAGTGCGGCGATAGTGGAGCAAGAAAGAGATCTGAGGGCCTCTCTCCAGTTGTGGCTCGCTAGCCTTGAGTTTTATTGATAGTAATTGTTACTGAAGAGCCAATTAGTTTTATCTCACCAGCACTTGGCGCCTGGGCTAATACGCTTCCAGTTACTTGATTTGCATCATATGCCTCAACAATTTTTACTAAGAACCCTGCTTGGGTAAGAATTGTTCTAGCTTCAATTTCATTGAGTCCTACTAAAGATGGCACAGAGATGTTTCCACTAGCGATCTCTAGAACTACCCCAGTACCTGCTTCAACTGTGCTTCCTGGCTCAGGAGTTATCTTCAAAACAATTCCAGGTTCTTGCTCTGAATCAATAGCGATAGTTCTACTAACTCTTAATCCTGCAGCAGTTAAGGCTGCTCTTACTTCTTCAAGAGGTTTGCCCAATAAACCAGTAGGAACAATGGCATCTCCTGGTCCATCTGAAATCGTTAACGTTACAGCTGATCCATCAGAGACGCGGATAGTGGCAAGTGGTAGTTGGCTAGCGACTCGATCCTTTGGAATTCTAGGATCTGGCGCTCTTTGGATGGTGATAGTTAGCCCTGCTAATTCTTGACGCGCCTGCGCCTCTGTTAAACCAACAACATTAGGAAGAACCCTTGTTACTGCGCTCTGGTTTGGATTAAAGATGAAATAACTAACGCCGCCAACTAGAAGTATTAAAGCAATCGAAAGTGCTGCAACTTTGCTTCGCGCCTTCTCTTTTCTTAACTGTTTTGGAATCTGAGTGGTAATTCCTTCACCCTTAATTAATTTCTTCAAGTCCTTAAGCATTGCATTAGCGCTCTGGTATCTCTCATTTGCATCTTTAGCTAGAGCGATACTAAAGAAGGCATTTAAAGCAGGATCAAGACTTTCTTGAATTTCAGTAATTGGGGTGAGGGGAGCTGAGACATGTTGATAAGCAATGGCAACTGGTGTGTCCCCAGTAAAGGGAGGTCTTCCTGCCAATAGTTCATAGAGCAAACATCCAACAGAGTAAAGATCGCTTCTAGCATCTGCTTGAGTTCCAGTGGCTTGTTCTGGCGAAAGATATTGCGCTGTTCCAATTATGTTCCAGGTGCTAGTCATAGTAGCTCCGGTATCAGCAAGAGCTCTAGCGATACCAAAGTCCATCACTTTCACATCGCCGTTATCTGTGATCATGATATTTCCTGGTTTTATATCGCGATGAATGATTCCATTCTTATGTGAGTATTGCAGGGCAATCAAAATACCTTCAGCTATTTCGACAGCGCGATTTAGCGCAAAACGCTCACCTTTATTTACTATTTCTCGTAGGGTTTTGCCCTCTACATACTCCATAACAATGTATGGCATAGCCCCACTTGGACTATCTTCTTTTCCGGAGTCATAAACCGAGACAATGCCTGGGTGATTTAGAGCAGCAACAGATAAGGCTTCTTTGTTGAACCGAGTAACAAATGATGGGTCTCTAGCTAAATCACTTCTTAATATCTTGATAGCAACTTGGCGATTAAGTCTTACATCTTGGGCCAGATAGACATCAGCCATCCCGCCAGTGCCAATCATTGCTCCTAATTCATATCGCTCGCCAAGTATTTTTTTCATAGCGCAGCGCCAAAACCCTGAGTTTTAATACTGGCCTTACTCTCACCAATTTCAGCAACTATCACCGTGACATTATCTGGGGCTCCCGCTTTATAAGTAAGCTCAATTAATGAATTCACAGCACTTGTTAAGTCTTGTTGCATCGCTTTAGCAATCTGTGCCTCATCTAAAACAGCAGTTAGTCCATCACTACAAAGCAAGTATCTATCACCTTTTAATACGGGATAGGCAAGAAGAATAGGAGAGAGATTCTCTTTACCCATTAGCGCTTGGGTTAGAAACGATCTCTGTGGGTGATCTGCAATCTCATCTGGATTAAGTCTTCCTTGATCTATTAATTCTTGAACCACCGTGTGATCATGGCTTAACTGTTCTATTTTCTTACCTCGCAAGCGATAGGCCCTTGAATCTCCAAGGTGCAATAAAAGTAGATTGCTATCAAAGAGAGCTATTGAGGTAAGTGTTGTTCCCATTCCTACTAACTCCGGGCGCGCAGCTCCAATTTCAGCAATTGCTGCATCCATACTTTCAATAGAGGAGCTAAGAAGATCTTCTCTGGATTCATTATCTAGCTCTGGATTTTCAAGAGTTGGCAGGAGCTGAATTAACTTCTCAATTACAGTCCTTGACGCAATCTCGCCACCAACATAGCCACCCATGCCATCTGCGACCGCAAGAAGTGAGTTAGAGACTAAAGCCGAATCTTCATTACCTTGACGTTGCAGGCCAATTTCAGATCGCCAGGCAATGTCAGAGAAGTTCAGTTTTGCCGCCATAATATTGCCAAGCCTAACGCGCAAATCGCTATTGATAAAAGCGTATGCCTCCAAGATGGCCCTACGAGTATCCTTACGCAGTGAGAAGATACGCATATCTAGGGCCAGCTGGAACTTTCACAGAAGAAGCTCTGCGCACTATTGCAGAACCAAGCGATGAATTACACCCTTATGCAAATGTCACTGCAGCGCTTAATGCGGTTAGAAACTCTCAAGCAGATCAAGCTCTAGTTCCTATTGAGAACTCTGTTGAAGGAGTTGTCGCAAGAACCCTTGATGAGTTGGCGATAGGCGAGCCTTTAGTGATTTACAGAGAGATAACTCTTCCAGTTTCCTTCTCACTTCTTGTGGCTAAAGGAAAAGAGGGCTTGCAAGTAAAGAAAATCGCTACCCATCCTCATGCTGAGGCGCAGTGCCGAAGTTTTATTGCAAAGAATTATCCAGATGCTGAAATTATTCCAACCTCTTCAACAGCTGCGGCAGCAGCAGATTTAGTGAAAAGTGGTTTTGATGCAGCAATTGCTAGCCCTGCAGCAGCAAAAGAGTATGGGCTAAGTGCAATCGCTAATAACATTGGTGATAACGATGGCGCTGTTACTCGCTTTGTGTTGGCAGGAAAACCAGGATTAGTGCCAGCTCTATCAGGCCATGATCGAACATCGTTAGTTGCCTTTATTGGGACAGATCATGCTGGAGCGCTATTGGAGGTTTTGACAGAGTTTTCCATGCGCGGGGTTAATCTCACCTTTATCCAATCACGTCCGACAGGCAAAGAATTAGGCAGTTATCACTTCATTATTGATGTGGAAGGGCATATAAACGAAGAACGCGTAGGAGATGCGTTAACTGGCCTTAAGAGAATATGTGAAGATGTCCGCTATCTAGGTTCTTATCCAAGAGCAGATAAAATTGCTCCGACGACAACTACAAAAACCGCTGACAACTCCTTCAAGCAGGCAGATGCTTGGCTTTCAGCAGTTCGCGCCGGAGAGAAGATTTAGATGATTGATATAAAGGTATTAAGAGAGAGCCCAGATTTAGTTAGAGCATCTCAGAGTGCCCGCGGCGAAGATGTATCTCTTGTTGATCGCGTAATTGCAGCAGATGAAATTAGACGAAG
>CANNDP010000074.1 GCA_947503395.1 Actinomycetota bacterium | reverse complement strand
ATCGCTTTAACGAAGATCTAGATTTGATGAAGTGGTTAGGCGTTGGGGCCTATCACTTCTCAATTGCCTGGCCCAGGGTAATTCCCTCTGGTTATGGAGCGCTAAATAAAGAGGGAATGGATTTTTACGACAGATTAATTGATGGTGCACTCGAGCGAGGAATTACCCCCTGGCCCACTCTTTATCATTGGGATCTCCCGCAGAGTCTGCAAGATAAGGGTGGTTGGAATAATCGTGATTGTGCTTACTGGTTTGCTGAATATAGCCAGAAGATGGCAGAGGCTTTCTCGGATCGATTAAAAAACTGGATAACAATTAATGAGCCTTTTTGCAGCGCATGGCTGGGCCATCTCTATGGCGTAATGGCTCCCGGAATTAGGGATCTCCAAACTGGAATCAATGCATCTCATCATTTATTGCTTGGTCATGGCCTTGCCACAAAAGCGATCAGGGAAGTTTCTAGCGAGCTAAGAGTTGGTATAACTCTTAATTTCACTCCCGCGATAACTCTAGGCCAATCAAGTGAAGACAAGCTAGCTGTAGAGCTAGCCGATGGCTTTGATAACCGCTGGTTTGGCGATCCAGTATTTAAAGCAAAGTATCCAGAGGACATTGTTAAAGCATTCGGAAAAGAAGTTCCGATAAACCCAGGTGATATGGAAATTATCTCAACCCCATTAGATTATTTGGGCTTAAATTATTACTTCAGACAGACTGTGGCATACGACCCAAGTGCTAAACCATTGCCTTATAAGCAAGTAACTGCGCCCAACGTTGAAAGAACTGGGATGGGCTGGGAAGTTCATGCGCAAAGCTTTACTGAGCTACTTGAGCGTGTAAATAGAGAATATAAGCCAAAGGAAATATTCATTACAGAAAATGGTTCTGCTTGGGATGATGAAGTTATAGATGGAAAAGTTGATGATCCCAAGCGAGTAAGTTATCTAGAGCGACATCTTGATGCCATGTTCATTGCAAGAGAAAATGGAGTGCCAATTAGTGGTTACTTTGCTTGGAGTTTGATTGATAACTTTGAATGGGCTTATGGATATGCGAAGAGATTTGGGATTATCTATGTTGATTATCAAACCCAGAAACGAATTCCTAAGTCGAGCGCTTATTACTATAGAGAACGAATTAAAGGGTCTTAGTTACCTTACTAAGTCCAGCAGGTGAATCTGGATTGAATCCATTCTTGACTGCAAATCCCAGAGTCAGGTACTGAATTAGCGCAGCATCAATTATCGTTGACTCTTCTTCGCTTGCCTGCGTAGAACCCTTTATGACTTTTTCTTCCTTGAGAGCAAGTTGATTACTTCCCAGCCAGATTAGCTCTGGCTCACTCTTGCGAATACGAGCTATTGAGTCTTCAAGTGCTTTCTTAGGCATTCCCGAAGGAGCTAAGACAATTACTTGGCTGTTTTTATCTAGGGTTGCTATTGGACCATGTTGGTAATCAGCGCTCGACATCCCTTGAACTGGGATATAGCTAGTTTCTTGAATTTTAAGCGCCAATTCTTTGGCATTAGCATATGAATAGCCCCGCCCAATAACGACAATTTCTCTTGCCGCATCAAGTGAGTTAGCAAAGCTATCAACCTCGCTTAAGTTAGCTATGCACTCTCTAGATGAATCAACTAGATGTGACCTTACTTCTTCCTTATTGCCCATCCAGTTATCAACTAATAGCAAGGATGCTAGGAGCTCAGCTGAATAACTCTTAGTGGCAGCAACAGCAACTTCAGGTCCAGCAGAAAGATCAATGTGAATATCACCAGCTTTTGCTAGCGGAGAATCTGAATTATTAGTCATAGCGATCAATAGAGCTCCACCTTCTCTAGCGGCGCTAGCAAAAGTTATAAGGTCGGGAGATCTTCCGCTCTGACTCAAAGCGATTACCAAAGTATTTTTGAAATCGACCTTAGCCCCATAGATTGAGACAGATGAAGGTGAAGCAAGTCCTACTGGTAGTCCCAGCTTAACTTCAATCAAGAACTTTAAATAATGTCCCGCATTATCAGATGTTCCTCGTGCCAGGATGATTACATTTGTAATATTTCTTGCTTTTATTTTCTCTGCAGCTAGTTGAAATTGCGCCTTTGAGTTTATAAGTCTTGAAAAAACTTCAGGGGTCTCAGAAATCTCTGAAAACATCTTAAAATCTTTTACGTTCATTTATCTATCAACGCCCAAAATCATCTTCAACGCGTTCGATGTCATCTTCGCCAAAGTAAGTTCCAGTCTGAACCTCAATGAAGACCACATCGTTATCTCCAACATTTGCCATGCGATGCAAGGTTCCTGCAGGAATATCGAGGCTGTGGCCAGCGCTAGGTGATGAAACCACGCCATTAATTGTCACCTGCGCATTACCTGAAACGATAAACCAATGCTCAGAGCGCTTTTGATGGCGCTGATAGGAGAGGCGCTTTCCTGGAGATACCCAGATGCATTTGACCTTATGAGATGGGCTCTCTTGCAAGACTTCATAGCGACCCCAAGGTCGATCTGATTTTTCTAGCACCTTCGTATTCTAGTAGGTGAGCAAAATCGTTAGGCTCACCCCATGAGAAATCCAACACCAGCAGATAAATTCACATTCGGCCTATGGACTGTTGGGTGGCAAGCCCGCGATCCATTTGGAGATGCCACCAGAGCAGCACTTGATCCAATTCGCACAGTTAGCGAATTAGCAAAGCGCGGGGCATATGGAGTGACATTCCACGATGATGACTTAATTCCATTTGGTTCATCAACGTCAGATCGGGCAGCACATATTGCTCGCTTTAAGAAGGCACTTGATGAGAATGGCATGAAGGTGCCGATGGCAACAACAAATTTATTTAGCCATCCAGTATTTAAAGATGGGGCTTTTACCTCTAACAATAGAGATATTCGCAGGTATGCCATAAGAAAAGTAATGACAAATATTGAATTAGCTGTAGAGCTAGGCGCTCATACCTATGTCTGTTGGGGCGGACGTGAGGGAGCAGAGACTGATATCGGCAAAGATCCTGTGGTAGCACTTGAGAGAATGCGTGAGGCTTTCAATATTCTTGGTCAATTTGTTATTGATAAGGGATACAACATTAAATTTGCAATGGAGCCAAAACCAAATGAACCTCGCGGCGATATCTTCCTACCCACAATTGGACATGCACTAGCCTTTATCAATTCTCTGGACCACCCAGAATTAGTTGGGCTAAATCCTGAAGTTGGACATGAGCAGATGGCAGGACTTAATTTTGTTCACGGAATTGGACAAGCGTTATTCCATAAAAAACTCTTCCATATTGATCTAAATGGTCAGCATGGACCTAAATATGACCAAGATTTAGTCTTTGGCCATGGCGATCTAAAATCTGCTTTCTTCTTGGTAGATCTTCTTGAGCGCTATAACTATGACGGCCCTAAGCACTTTGATTACAAACCAATGAGAACCGAGAGCGATGATGGCGTCTGGGCCTCAGCTACTGCAAATATGCGCACCTACATAATCTTGCAGGAGAGAGCAAAAGCATTTAGAGCAGATCCAAGAACTGCTGCAGCTCTCGAGAAATCAGGTGTTAATGAGTTGCTTCAGCCAACTGTTGCAAAGGGTGAGGGCTGGAAAGAGATTGCCGGCGAGAGTTTTGATGTTGAAGCTGCAGGAAAGCGCGGCTATCACTATGAAGAACTCGATCAGCTAGCTCTGGAATACCTAATCGGTGTTTACTAGAAACTATGCCGATAGTTGCAGGTGTTGACTCCTCAACACAATCAGTAAAAGTTGTTCTGAGAGATTCTGATAGTGGTGAGCTGATTGCATCAACTTCAAGGCCACATCCAGATGGGACAGAAATTGACCCACAGCATTGGTGGAAGGCTCTATCAGATGCTCTTGAAGAATTAAGTTCACATAGGATTTCAGCGATATCAATTGCCGGCCAACAACACGGCATGATCGCACTTGATAAAGATGGAGCAGTAATTCGAGATGCTCTGCTCTGGAATGATACTCGTTCGGATAAAGCAGCAGTTGATCTCAATCAGGAGATTCCAGATATTGCCCTTCGCACTGGATCTCAATTAGTAGCTTCATTTACTGCATCAAAGCTTAGATGGCTTGCTGATAACGAGAAAGAGAATGCCAATAAGGTTGCTGCAATTGCTCTTCCTCATGATTGGCTCTCTTGGAAACTCACTGGAGCCAAATCTCTAGAGACTCTATTTACTGATCGCTCTGATGCATCTGGAACTGGATATTTTGATTCAGTAAAGAACGAGTATTGCTTAGATATTCTGGAAACAGCAATTAGAAATAGTAAGAAAGTGACTTTGCCAAAGGTAGTTGCCCCGAATCAATTTGGCGCAACTAGCATTGATTCCATCCCAATAGCTGCTGGGGCTGGAGATAATGCAGGTGCAGCGCTTGGTCTCGGCGCATCTCTTGGTGATCTTGTTATCTCACTTGGAACAAGTGGAACAGCTTTTGCTGTATCAAAGAGTTCAACTCATGATTCATCT
>CANNDP010000073.1 GCA_947503395.1 Actinomycetota bacterium | reverse complement strand
TTGATTGTAATAATTCATCACAACTTGGAATTCTAATAATATTCTTAACATCTAGCGAAATCGAAGAATCTGCAATAGCAATTACATTAGCTCCGCGCGCTCTAACCTCTTGAATATTGCTAAGCATTTTCTCTGCTATTGGCGATGATGCTGGAGGAAGAATCGCAATTACCGGTGTTCCTTCTTCAATGAGTGCAATCGGTCCATGCTTTAGCTCTCCGCCGGCAAAACCTTCAGCATGCATATAGGCAAGCTCTTTTAGTTTAAGAGCGCCTTCTAGCGCGGCTGGATATCCCGCATTTCTTCCAAGGAAGAGAACTGAAGTTGCATCTTTAAAGCCTCTAGTCATCTCACGAAGTGGCTCAACTGTTTCTAAAATCTCCTCAACTTTATTTGGTAGCGCAAGTAACTCAGCAATTATCTTTGCAATCTGCGCGCCACTTAAACTCTTATTATTCTGAGCCAAATAAAGAGCGATAACTTTAAGTGCCACAATCTGTGTTAACAGCGCCTTAGTTGACGCGACCGCAATCTCAGGGCCGGCGTGGGTGTAAAAGACTGCATCAGATTCTCGAGCAATTGATGAACCCATCGTGTTGCAGATAGAAAGAGTTGCAGCGCCAAGATCTTTAGCATGACGAGCAGCCATCAAAGTATCCATAGTCTCGCCAGATTGAGAGATCGTGATAACTAATGTTTTTGGAGTTAGAAAAGGCTTTCGATATCTAAACTCAGAGGCTAGTTCAACATCAACAGCAATCTTTGCCCATTGCTCAATGGCATATTTCCCAATTAATCCTGCGTGATATGCAGTACCGCAAGCTAAAATCAAGATTCGATCAATATCTAGATTAAGACTTGAAAGCTCGCTGCAAATAACTTTTGAATCATCGCTAAATCTTCCAAGTAGGGTTTCAGATATTGCTTTCGGCTGCTCGAAGATCTCCTTGAGCATAAAGTGGGTATATCCCCCGCGCTCTGCAGCCTTTGCATCCCAGGTAATTTCAAAAGGCTTAGCACTTACTTGCTTGCCATCTAAATCTGTAACTAGAACTGAGTCAGGACTTACCTGCACTACTTGATCTTGCCCTAGCTCTAAAGCGCTCTTGGTATGAGCAATAAATGCCGAGACATCGGAGGCTAGAAAGTTCTCGCCCCTGCCAAGACCCACAACTAGAGGTGAGTTGCGTCTTGCACCAACTATTACCTCAGGGCTATCCGATGAGATAGCAAGGAGAGTAAAAGAGCCACGAAGTCGCTTGCAAACCTTGCGCATCGCATCTGCCAAATCTTTGCTCAAATTAAATTCATCACTTAAGAGATGAGCAACCGATTCAGTATCGGTTTGAGATGAGAACTTATGGCCACGCTTTTCTAGCTCTGCTTTTAGTTCTAAGTAATTTTCAATGATTCCATTATGAATAACTGCTACTTTTCCATCACTTGAAATATGCGGATGGGCATTTTCATCAGTTGGCCCGCCATGAGTTGCCCAGCGAGTATGGCCAATTCCACTTAGAGAATTAGCATGATCTGAAGTTAGCGCACTCTCTAAATTGCTTAACTTTCCAGCACGCTTAGCCACAATTAATTTCTCGCCCATTTTGCCAGTAAGAGCAATTCCAGCTGAGTCATAGCCTCGATATTCCAACTTGCGAAGCGAATCAATCACCATTGAAAGGGCAGGTGAGGCTCCGGTATAACCGATGATTCCGCACATTTAAATTTGCTCCCTTAAAGTGAGAGCTCTGATTTTACTAGCGTTGCCAGTTCTGAGGCTAATTCCTGAGCAAGAGATAGATCTTGGGCCTCAATCATCACTCTAATTAGGGCCTCAGTTCCAGAGGCTCGAAGTAATACTCGACCTTTATCTTCCAATCTCTGTTGCGTATCACTTACTGCTTTAGCAATGACTTGGTTTGATGCTAATTTTTCTTTAGCTACTCCTGAGACATTGATTAGAACTTGCGGATAACGCTTCATAAAGGAGGCTAATTCACTTGCGCTCTTTCCGCTCTTCTTTAGTTTTGAAATGAGCTGAAGCGCAGTTAATAAGCCATCGCCAGTATTTGCATACTTACTCATGATGATGTGGCCTGATTGCTCTCCGCCTAGAACATGTCCGCCAGCAAGCATCTCCTCTAAGACATAGCGATCACCAACAGCTGTTGCAATGAACCTAATGCCTTTTTCTTCTAAAGCTTTAATTAACCCAAGATTTGTCATAACAGTTCCCACAACAGTCTTTGTAGGTAGCTGCATATCTTGAGCAAGAATGCCTAATATGAAATCACCATCTATAACTGATCCTTTTTCGTCAATCGCTAGGACTCGATCAGCATCGCCATCATGGGCAATTCCAATATCTGCCCCCTGACTCTTTACAGCTTCAATTAAGTTTTCTAGATGAGTAGAGCCGCAGTTATCATTAATGTTTAAACCATTTGGAGATGCTGATATAGCAATAACCTCTGCTCCAGCTCTTTTAAGCACATCAGGTGCAACAAAAGAGGCAGCTCCATTGGCGCAGTCAACAACTACTTTTAGCCCACTTAAATTGCCATCAAGGCTCTTTAAAAGATTTTGAATATAACTCTCTTTAGCGTCTAAATCTTCAATGACTTTGCCAGTCCCATTAGTGCTTTCTACTGTTTTGCCTAAGACGCTTTCAATCTTTGCTTCAATTTGATCAGCTAGCTTTGATCCAGATCTATCAAAGAACTTAATTCCGTTATCACTTGCTGGATTATGAGATGCGCTAATCATCACACCAAGATCTGCTCCTCGATCTTTAACCAGAAATGAGATAGCAGGGGTTGGAAGAATTCCAACTCGATAAACATCAATACCAGCACTTGATAGCCCGCGACAGATTGCCTCCTCTAAATACTGCCCAGAGGCTCTTGAATCCTGGCCAACAATTGCAGTTGGGCGATGGCCAGCAAACTCACCAAGATCTGCCAGAACTGATGCGGCAGCAGTTGAGAGGTTAAAAGCTAGTTCAGCGGTGAGATCAACGCCAGCAACGCCTCGGACACCATCGGTGCCAAAGAGCGCCATTTTTCCCTCTTTGTTAATTAACGCTTGCTGTATTGAGAACGCTTACGTGCTTTCTTTAGACCATATTTCTTGCGTTCAATCACGCGAGCATCACGGGTTAGGAATTTTGCCTTCTTTAAAGCTGGGCGATTTGCATCGGTATCAATCTCATTTAGAGCTCTTGCAACGCCTAAGCGAAGCGCTCCGGCTTGTCCTGAAATTCCGCCGCCATCAATGCGAGCAATAACATCATATTTGCCCTCAGCGCCAACTGTGCGAAGTGGCTCTGATACTGCCTGTTGGTGAACTTTATTTGGGAAATAAACTTCTAAATTCTTATCATTAACAATCCAGCGACCAGTTCCTGGGGTTAGACGAACGCGAGCAACAGCTTCCTTACGACGACCAATTCCTGCGCCAGCTGCAATTACAGCAGCGCGGTTAGTTGCAGCAGCAGGAGTTGCAGAGCTAAAGGCGGTTGCGTTCTCTTCTTTTTCGCTCATCTTTTACTTACCAACCTTCATCTGATCGATCTGGGTAAATACATATGGAATTGGTCCTTGTGATCCATGAGGATGCTCAGGTCCTGCATAAACTTTTAATTTAGAGGCCATCTGCTTGCCGATAGAGTTCTTAGGAAGCATTCCCTTGATTGCCTTTTCAACAGCGCGAGTTGGGAACTTCTCCATCAATAGCTCATAGCTGCGCTCAGTTAAGCCGCCTGGATATTGTGAGTGCTGATAGGCCATCTTGTTAGCCATCTTTGATCCAGTTAATACGATTTTCTCGGCATTAATTACGATTACAAAATCTCCCATATCCATATGAGGAGCAAATGTTGGTTTATGTTTTCCGCGAAGCAAGACAGCAGCGTGGCTAGCAAGGCGACCAAGGACGACATCAGCGGCATCGATTACATACCATTGACGCGCAACATCCTTCGGGGTCGGTGAAAAGGTGCGCACGGGCAGACTCTCTTTCTTCTTACTTTTCTATTTAGTGCCGCTCCACAGCTAGCGGAGACAGAAGGCGAAGATTACCTGCACTATGCAAAGGGGTCAAAATCGAGCCTGATTAATGGCTCCAGACTGGTTCAGGGCTCTCATAGACCGCACCCTCTGCGCCAAATATCAAAAATCTAGTAAATCCTTTAGCAAACCAGCGATCATGGGTCACAGCGATAACAGTTCCTTGATAAGTATCAAGTGCTCGCTCTAGCGCTTCAGCACTTGCCAGATCTAAGTTATCGGTTGGCTCATCAAGTAATAACAAAGTATCGCCGGCAAGTTCTAATAATAGAACTTGAAAGCGTGCCTGCTGTCCGCCAGATAAAGATGTGAATTGTTGCTCTGCTTGTTGGGCCAACTCATATCTACCAAGAACAGATTTAGCTGCCCCTAATTGCAAAGAGTTTTCCTGCCATAAGATTTCTAACAAAGTCTTTCCTACAAATTCAGGATGGGCATGAGTCTGAGCAAAGAAACCTGGAAT
>CANNDP010000072.1 GCA_947503395.1 Actinomycetota bacterium | reverse complement strand
GGATGCGATGCGAGCTCATCCCACTCAAATTGCAGTAGATGGTCCATTTTTTGCACTCTCAGATAATCTAGGGTTTAAAGTTTGGGGACAAGAGTATTACCGCCTGGTCCATGGAAAAGCTAGCGCACCGTTTAATGAAGAGGGACGAGAGACCGATCTCTTCTCAGGAGTACAGCTATGAAATCTATTATCAGCTTGCTTTTTGGAGCATTAGTTGGGATCTCTGGAACATTTCTGCATAATGCATATAGACCTTTTGGGTTAATAGTTTCATTACTAGCCCTATTTATTGGACTTCGTTTAGTTAGAAATATGTATCTTTCTAAGTTATCACTTGCACTCTTTGCCTTTAGTTGGCTATTTGTAATTGTTAGAGCTTCAAGTCTTGGTAATGGCGGCGAAGTTCTAATTGAAGCAAATGCCTATGGCAATCTCTTTGTATTTGGGGGAGCAGCGCTAATTTCCTGGCGCCTACTTAAGAGGATTTAAGTTCTAGCTTTTCCAGCTCCAGCTCTGGCCCGATGGTGAATCGTTTATTGCAATTCCAAGTAAGAGAAGTTGATCTCGTATCTGATCACTTAAAGCAAAATCCTTGTTTTCTCGCGCTCTCTGTCTTGCCTCTAACAAGACTCTGGCTTCATCCGGAAGCTCTTTAATCGGCATCTCTTCCAGTAGTTTTAGAGCAAGAAGTGGTTCAAGATTTTCTAAAATCGCTGCCTTCTGGCCATCTGAAAATTGATCTTCCTTTTCAAGGGATCTGAGCTTGATCATCACTTGGGGAGTATCTAAATCTGCCTGAAAGTGAGCAAGAATTGCCAGTACAAATGCGCTAGCTTCATCTGAATAATCCCTAGGCGCCAATTTCCATTGTTGATATTTAGCTCTCAAGCGCTGCAATGTTGAGTGCGCTGCGCTTATTGAGTTCCAGGATAAATCCATCTGAGAGCGATAACGGTTTTCAAGAAAGCAAAAACGCAATGAAAGTGGGTCAAACCCGCGCGTGATTACATCAGAGAGCAGAACAACATTTCCAGAACTCTTTGACATCTTTCTTCCTTCAAACAAGAGATGCTCGCCATGAAGCCAGGCACTAACTGCTTCACCTTTGACTAAAGGATTTGATTGGGCCCTCTCGTTTTCATGATGGGGGAATCTAAGATCAATGCCACCAATATGTAGATCGACATGTCCTTGCAGATAGTGAAGCGACATTGCAGAACATTCAATATGCCAGCCAGGAAATCCTGGACCATAAGCTGTCTGCCAGATCATCTCTCTGCGATTACCGGCCGCTTTCCAAAGGGCCCAATCGGCATGAAATCTCTTTGCTCCAGCTTCAACATATTCATAACGATGACCAGGTTTGAGCGCATCGAGGCGATTTCCACTTAACTGGCCATAACTATCAAATTTAGTGCTATCAAAATAAATTGATGAATCATCACCTTGATAGGCAAGTTCAAGTTCAGTTAATTTCGCAATGTGCTCAAGCATCATTTCGATGCACTCACTTGCTCTGGGATAGTTATGAGCTGGGAGAATGTTTAGTTCTGCTAAGTCTTTATGAAACTTCTCTTCATACTCTCTTGCAATAGAGTATGGATCTCGCTTTTCAAGCTTTGACTGAGCCAACATTTTATCTTCTTCAAAATCTTCACTCATATGGCCGACATCGGTAATGTTCTGCACCATCTTGACTTTCAAACCAGAGAACTCCAGAGTCCTGCGGACTAAGTCACTAAGCAAAAAAGTCCTTAGATTGCCAACGTGAGCGTCGCGATAGACAGTTGGTCCGCAGCAGTAGATTCTCACCACTTGGCCATCACTTGCAGTAATAGGCAGCACTTTTCGCTCTAAAGTGTCATAGATATGTAGCCCATTATTTGGTTTTGGCTCGCGCTTCACCCCCTTATTTTGTAGGATTAGGCCCTGCAATGTAAGCATCGCTTATGCCAATTCGGTGTTTATCTCTTTTAGATTTTCTCTGAAAGGAGTCTCAGGTGACATACATCATCGCCCTTCCCTGTGTAGATGTAATGGATAAATCATGTATTGAAGAGTGCCCTGTTGATTGCATCTATGAGGGCGATCGAATGATGTATATCCAACCTGATGAGTGTGTGGATTGTGGCGCATGTGAACCAGTTTGCCCCGTTGAGGCGATTTATTATGAAGATGATGTTCCAGCGCAATACAGTGAATATAAGGAAGTTAATGCCGAATTCTTTGACGAATTAGGCTCACCTGGTGGGGCCGCAAAAGTTGGAAGAGTTGGCAAAGATCATCCGGTCCTTCTGCAGATTCAAAAAAAACCTGCAGGCGAGTAAGTAGGCGAAGATAAAACTCCCTGATTTTCCTTGGGATGCCCTAGCGCCATACGGGCAAAAAGCCCGAGCCCATAGCCAGGGAATTATTGATCTCTCCCAGGGAACTCCAGTTGATCCCACCCCAGATTTCATTCAAGAAGAACTTAAATCAAGTAGTGATTCACCAAGCTATCCATTAACCACTGGAAGTGCAGCGCTTAGAGAGGCGCTAAAGAAATATTGCGTTGAAACACTCGGCGCAAGCGGCGACTTTGATGTGCTGCCAACAATTGGCTCAAAGGAATTAGTAGCCCTGTTGGCATATCTACTGGAGGCTAAATCAGTTTTAATTCCAGAAATTGCCTACCCGACTTATAAAGTCGGAGCGCTACTGGCTAGAGCAGAAGTCCTTGAAGTTGGAATTGATGCCGGTACTTGGCCCAAGAAAGCTGATTTAGCTTGGATTAATTCACCATCAAATCCAACAGGTCGGGTTCATAGCAAGGAAGAACTCGAAGCCTGCCTCACCTGGGCAAGAAAATCTGGCGCTACTCTTGCAAGCGATGAGTGTTATCTGCCCTTTACCAATGGAATTAAAGCGCACTCTATTTTGGCAATCGCAAATGGTGATAACACCTCAGTGCTGGCGGTTCATTCGCTCTCAAAGCGATCAAATATGGCGGGCTATAGAGGGGCATTTGTTGCTGGCGATCCTAAATTGATAGCACAATTACTAGAGATTAGAAAACATATGGGGATGATGCTTCCGCTGCCGATTCAAAAGTCAATGGCCATCGCGCTATCAGATCAGAGCCATGTTGATAAGCAGGCAGGAAGATATCAAGCAAGGCGAGAGGTGCTTGCTAAAGCGCTAAAAGCAGCAGGATTTAAAATTGAGTTTTCAGAAGCTGGGTTATACATCTGGTGTAGCAGAGATGAAAAAGATTGGGATAGCGTGAATTGGTTTGCAGAGATAGGAATTCTTGTTACGCCAGGAAGTTTCTATGGAAGTAAAGGCGATCGATATGTGCGCATCGCCCTAACTGCTAGCGATGAGAATATTTCAAGTGCAGCCTCTCGTATCATCGCGGCAGTAAATCGATGATAAATAAGGCTATTTTGCTCGTTGGTGGCAGAGGAACTCGCCTTGCAGAACTTACAAAAAATACTCCAAAGCCGATGTTAAAAGTTGCAGGAGCACCAGTTACGGAGCATCAAATTGCTAGAGCTCAAGCAGCTGGAGTAACTGAGATAGTCCTTGCAACTTCATATCTAGCTGAGGTTTTCGAGCCTTACTTTGGCGATGGCTCAAAGTTTGGCATTTCAATTAAGTATGCAATAGAGAAGCAACCCCTAGGAACTGGCGGAGCAATCTCAAATGCAGCAAAGTTTTTAAACCTAGCAGAAGATGAATCTGTCTTTATTTTTAATGGTGATGTTTTAAGTGGCCATGATCTAAAAGCGCAGGCGCAGTTTCATGAGAGCAAGGGCGCTGATGTGACTCTGCACTTAGTAAGAGTTGATGATGCTCGTGCTTATGGCTGCGTTCCACTTGATCAAGATGGCAAGGTATTAGAGTTTCTGGAAAAGATGGATCAGCCAAAGGTTAATACTATTAATGCTGGTTGTTATATTTTTAATGGAAGCGCAATTGCGCAGATTCCCCAAGATAGCGTCGTAAGTGTTGAGAGGCAGACTTTCCCGGAGCTTTTAAGGAGCAAGGGCGCTCTATATGGATATGTCGATGACTCATATTGGATTGATATGGGGACCCCAGCTTCATATATCAAAGCTTCAAAAGATTTGATTTTAAATCCTGCGATATCACCTGCAACTAGGGGAGTAGTTGATGGAGTAATGATCGCTAAAGATGCAGCGGTAGATGCCACAGCAATAATTTCTGATGGCTCTGCAATTGAATCTGGGGCAGTAATTGGAGCCAACTGCCAAATTAAAGGGTCAATTATTTCGGTAGGGGCAAGTATTGGTGATGGTTCGATAATCGATAATTGCTATATCGCACCTAATGTTTCAATAGCAAGCAATGAAAAAATATTTGAGAAAATAATCAGTAATTAGCCCACTTTTGCCCCAAAATTAAGGGAAAAATCGACAAATCGGGGATTAATTTCTACCCAAAAAAAGTGGCCATCAACTTGACACATCCGAATAACAAGCGTGTAATTAGGTCCTAGTAGGCCCACCATCAGGCGTGGGCTCTGTTTTTTAGGGGTATAACTGATGACTGATGCTCGTCGAA
>CANNDP010000071.1 GCA_947503395.1 Actinomycetota bacterium | reverse complement strand
TCAAATACCAAACTTGAATCATCAGGCGGTCTAAAACTTGAAAATGCTGCTGCCTATGCTGCAACAGGTGTTGATTACTTAGCAGTTGGTGCGTTAACCCACTCAGCCCCAGTACTAGATATCGGATTGGATTTCTAAATGCTATTAACTATTGATATCGGCAATACCAACACCGTTCTTGGAATCTTTTCCAAAGAAAAGATGATTGATACTTGGCGAGTTAAAACTGATGCTAGAGATACTGCTGATGAATTATGGTTGCAATATCGCTCTCTAATTACTGGCTATGAGTTAAGTGGCCTTTCTATCTGCTCCACAGTTCCTTCAGTACTTAGGGAAGCAAGAGCGATGATTAATCGCCATTTTCAAGATCTTCCAACAACCATTATTGAGCCAGGAGTAAAGACAGGAGTACCACTTCTAGTTGATAATCCAAAGGAAATTGGATCAGATCGCATCGTAAATACTCTTGCTGCTCATACGCTCTATAACCAAGGTGCATGCATAGTTGTTGATTTTGGCACTTCTACTAACTTTGATGTCGTATCACCAAAAGGTGAGTTCTTAGGAGGGGCGCTAGCTCCAGGAATTGAGATCTCTGTTGAGGCACTTGCATCAAGAGCTGCGCAGTTAAGAAAAGTTGAATTAGTTAAACCCAAGTCAGTGATTGGCAAAAACACTGTAGAGGCGCTTCAATCCGGAACTATCTATGGCTTTGCAGGCCAAGTAGATGGCCTTGTTGCTCGTATTAGTGATGAGCTAGATGCGCTCTATCCAGATAACGAGAAGATCTCAGTGATAGCAACTGGTGGGTTAGCGCCATTGGTGCTGGGAATTTCAGAGACAATTGATTATCACCAACCCGATTTAACCCTGATTGGCCTACGTCTTGTGCACGAGAGGAATGGTTAGACTTATCGGCACTATGCCTGAAAATGACCTTCCTGAGCAGTTAAGAATTAGACGCGAAAAACGCGAATCATTGCTTGGCCGCGGCATAGCTCCATATCCCGTATCAGTTAATAGAACAGCCTCTTTAAAAGAAATCCGCGAGAGATTTAAAGATCTAGCAACAGATAGCCCATCTGGAGTAATTGAGAGCGTAGCTGGGCGAATAATTTTTAAGCGCGATACTGGAAAGTTATGTTTTGCAACTCTTCGTGAAGGTGATGGTACAGAGCTACAAGCAATGTTTTCGCTAGATAAAGTTGGCGAAGCAGTTCTAGAGAGCTGGAAGAGTGATATTGATTTAGGCGATATCGTGAGTGTCACTGGCGAGGTTATTACTTCAAAGCGTGGCGAGTTATCAATTCTTGCCAATTCTTATCAATTAGCCTCCAAAGCCCTGCGCCCGCTTCCAAATGAGCATAACCCGCTAAATGAAGAGACTCGGGTTCGCCAAAGATATGTGGATTTAATTGTCAGACCTGAGGCAAGAGCGAATGCAAGAATTAGACCAAAAGTTCTTAAGTCGGTAAGAGATACCTTTGATAAGTATGACTTTATTGAAGTTGAGACTCCAATGCTTCAAGTCATGCATGGGGGAGCAGCAGCAAGGCCCTTTAAAACCTTTAGTAATGCCTATGACATGGACCTTTATTTAAGAATTGCTCCTGAGCTATTCTTAAAGAGATGCGTGGTAGGTGGCATCGAGAAAGTCTTTGAAATAAATAGAAATTTCAGAAATGAGGGAGCTGATTCAAGCCACTCTCCAGAATTTGCAATGCTTGAGATGTATTGGGCCTATGCCGATTGGCAGAATATGAAATCTCTAACCCAAGAGATAGTCCAAAATGCAGCTCTTGCCATCTTTGGTTCCCATAAAGTTGAACATCATGATGGACGTATTAGTGATTTAGGTGGGAATTGGAGAGAGCTAGATTTTTATACCGCTATCTCAGATGCAGCAGGCTTAACTGTTACTCCAGCTACTAGTAGAGAAGAGCTAGCAAAGATTGCTGAAAAAGCTGGCCTAAAAGTTGATCCCGCGTGGATTAATGGCAAGTTAGCTGAGGAGATCTTTGAACACTTCTATAGCGGCAAGTTAAATACCCCAACCTTTGTTATGGGATTCCCAGTTGATACCTCACCTCTTGTTCGCGAACACCGCAGCGTTAAAGGAATTGCTGAGAAGTGGGATCTTTATATCGATGGCTTTGAATTAGCCACCGGATATAGCGAGTTAATCGATCCTGTGATCCAAAGAGATCGCCTAATAGAACAAGCAAAACTTGGAGCAAAAGGTGATCTAGAGGCAATGCAAGTTGATGAAGATTTCCTTCGCGCAATGGAACATGGCATGCCTCCTATGGGAGGAGTTGGAATGGGAATTGATCGACTTCTTATGGCTTTAACTGGCCTTGGAATTCGAGAGACAATTCTCTTTCCATTAGTTAAGCCGGAAGAGAATTAAATGGCTGTAATTGTTAGACCGGCAAGAGCCACAGATGTTAAATCTGTTCGCAGGATTATTGATCAATACGCTCTGCAGCGCCGCCTGCTTTCAAAAGATACAGTCAAACTCTATGAAGATGTTCAAGAGTTCTTTGTTGCAGAAAGTGATGGGAAAGTAATTGGCTGCGGAGCGCTGCACGTTCTCTGGGAGGATTTAGGTGAGGTTAGAACTGTTGCAGTGGATGAAGGATTTAGAAGACAGAAGATCGGCAATCAGATTCTAGAAGCTATAACTAATCGGGCCATTTCCTTAGGCTTGAAAAGATTATTTTGTTTGACATTTGAAACAGAGTTTTTTGCGCAACATGGATTTAAAGTTATTGAAGGAACTCCTGTGGAGGCAGATGTCTATCAACAACTACTGCGCTCCTATGATGAAGGTATTGCTGAGTTTCTAGACCTTGAGAGTGTGAAGCCCAACACCCTGGGTAACACCAGAATGCTCAAGATTCTCTAATCTTTTCGGGCATAAAAACCTAAATATGGCGGTTATAGCCCCTGCAGATTCCCATATCTAGCGCTCATTTGAGGGTGAGAAAATAGATGTCGCATCGTTTCGAGCCTTCTTATACGCTAGAGCCAGTCCGCTTTACCAAGCCTGAAAAGGAGATGAACTGATGTTTGAGCGCTTTACCGATCGAGCCCGCCGCGTTGTTGTTCTGGCGCAGGAAGAAGCTCGCATGCTCAATCACAATTACATCGGAACCGAACATATTCTCCTTGGCCTTATCCATGAAGGAGAAGGAGTTGCTGCAAAAGGTTTAGAGTCTCTTGGAATTTCTCTTGAAGCAGTTCGTTCTCAAGTTGAAGAAATTATTGGCCAGGGACAGCAAGCTCCATCAGGTCATATTCCATTTACTCCAAGAGCTAAGAAAGTTCTTGAGCTATCACTTCGTGAAGCGCTTCAGCTTGGACATAATTACATCGGAACTGAACACATTCTTCTTGGCCTTATCCGTGAAGGAGAGGGCGTTGCTGCGCAAGTTTTAGTAAAACTTGGCGCAGATCTCAATCGAGTTCGCCAACAAGTTATTCAATTACTCTCTGGCTATCAAGGGAAAGAAGCAGTTACAGCAGGACCGGCAGAGGGAACTCCATCAACATCTTTGATTCTTGATCAATTCGGTCGCAACTTAACCACTGCTGCCCGCGAAGGAAAACTAGATCCAGTAATTGGCCGGGAAAAAGAGATTGAACGCGTAATGCAGATTCTCTCTCGCCGCACAAAAAATAACCCAGTATTAATTGGTGAACCTGGCGTTGGAAAGACTGCGGTTGTTGAAGGTTTAGCTCAAGCTATTGTAAAAGGCGATATTCCAGAGACGCTAAAAGATAAGCAGCTTTATTCGCTAGATCTAGGCGCGTTAGTTGCAGGATCTCGCTATCGCGGCGATTTTGAAGAGCGCCTAAAGAAAGTATTAAAAGAGATTCGCACCAGAGGCGACATCATTTTGTTTATCGATGAAATTCACACACTAGTTGGCGCAGGCGCAGCAGAGGGCGCAATTGATGCAGCTAGCATCTTAAAGCCAATGCTTGCCCGCGGTGAGCTCCAGACAATTGGCGCAACAACTCTTGATGAGTATCGCAAACACTTGGAAAAAGATGCTGCGCTAGAGCGTCGCTTCCAGCCAATTCAAGTAGCTGAGCCATCACTTACTCACACCATTGAAATTCTAAAAGGCCTTCGTGATCGCTATGAATCACACCATAAAGTTTCAATAAATGATGATGCAATTGTCGCTGCTGCAACACTTGCAGATCGATACATCGCAGATCGTTTCTTGCCAGATAAAGCCATTGATCTTCTTGATGAGGCAGGATCTCGCCTTCGCATTCGTCGCATGACCGCTCCTCCAGAGCTACGGGCTTTTGATGACAAGATCGCTGATGTTAGAAAAGAAAAAGAATCAGCAATTGATGGCCAAGATTTTGAAAAGGCTGCATCGCTTCGCGATAAAGAGAAGCAGCTAATGGTTGAAAAATCTGAGCGCGAAAAATCTTGGAAGGCAGGAGACCTTGATGTTGTCTCCGAAGTTGATGAAGAGTTAATTGCAGAAGTTCTCTCAACGGCAACAGGAATTCCGGTGTTTAAGTTAACTGAAGCTGAAACATCTCGCTTGCTTCGTATGGAAGATGAACTCCATAAGCGTGTGATTGGCCAAGAGCAAGCAATTAAAGCTCTCTCTCAAG